>CAYILY010000001.1:0-27879 GCA_964364395.1 uncultured Gammaproteobacteria bacterium
CAGATAACGAACTATTGGTCGCACTCAAGACCAATGGGCGTAAAGGGAGCGGAGGTAAAGATCTGGGCGACAATGTATATTACAACGACGAATATGGCGGTTCGTCATACAAAAAAGCGCGCGGCATCGGGCCGGGCGATGATGTGGTTGCGTTTGCCTGGATCGACGGCATACCCGGTCCGGCCGCCATCACGCGCCAAGGAGTTCTGTATCACGCTCCTAGTGACCGTACCCAATGGCGGAAGATTAATGGCTTCGCGGAAACGGTTGCCCTTGACCTGGCATCCGGCCAAACCGTTAACACTATGTCCGCTGTCAGGCAGAATGCGCTCATCGGCACGGAACGCGGCCTGCGGGTTTTGCCAGCGAAAAACATCACTGCCTTGGCCGCGGCCGCCAAACCGGTGGTCACGACGGATGAGGATACCACCCTGTCCGCGCCCGTCTCGTCGTTACTGGAGAACTACCCCAACCCCTTCAATCCGGTCACCACCATCCGGTTCCAGCTTCTCACGGCGCAGCCCGTGAAGCTGCGCGTGTATGACATCCGAGGCGCACTCGTTTCCGAACTGGTCAACGAGACGTTGCCCGCGGGTGTCCACACGGTAAACTGGGAGGGAGCGCGCTATGCCAGCGGCCTGTATCTGTGCGTGCTGGAAACCAAACGGACAGCGGCAGATTCGCAAGCTCACGTTGCTCAAATAACCCGCCAGAGAGGGAGGGAATAAGCAATACGAGGGCAGATATGGAATAATCCACATCTGCCCTTTTTAAATTTTTTTAGCCCGTGTTCCACCCGGTCAAAATTAGGTTATTTATACCCGTTAAACACTTTCTCGGCCATCATGTTGGCCACAAAGTTAGTGGCCTCGCCGATTTTGGCGCTGGTGGCTAAAATCTCGGCCATAGTGTCTTTAATGCCCATGACCTTGGACAGCACCCGTTCATGATCATATTGCTCGTGGCCATATTCATCAGCCACGCTGATCAAACCGCCGGCATTAGCCACATAATCCGGGGCGTAAATAATACCGCGATTCATCAAAACATTGCCGACTTCTTCACGTTCCAGTTGGTTGTTAGCCCCGCCGCAGACAATCTTACACTCCAATTCTTCGGCCACTTTTAAGGTAATACTATGGCTCAAAGCGCAGGGCGAAAATACATCCACCGCTTGTTTGTGTATTTCTTCCGGCGGGACAACCACGCAGTGAGGAAACTCTTTTTTGAATGTTTCCAAGTTAGCGGGATTAACTTCAGATACAAAAATTTGCGCCGCGTCATTATAAAGCAAACGCGCCAAGGCTGTACCGATTTTACCCAGGCCTTGAATAGAAAATTTACGGCCTTTAGTTTCAGCGCTGCCTAAAGCTTTATCCAAACAAACCCGCATCGCCTCTAAAACGCCCAAGGCGGTGCATTCAGTAGTGTCATTATTAAAGCCCACGAAATTTTGGCTGGCCTGCCCCAGCACCCGCAAATCGTCCTGGTTGATACCCACGTCAGTGCCGGTGATAAATGCGCCCGCCAATTCATCAACCATGGCCGCGTAAGCGGATAAAAGCGCCACGCGGTTAGCTTGCCACTCGCCGTTGCCGATAATCACGGCCTTGGCCCCGCCATAAGGCAAGCCGGCCATGGCCGCTTTGTAGGACATGGTGCGGGCTAAGCCTAGCGCGTCGCGCAGAGCTTCGTCGTCTGATGGATAGTGCCACAACCGGGTGGCTCCAAACGAAGGCAAACGCCCATTGCGACGGTGGATGGCGATAAACCCTTTTAATCCGATTTTTGGGTCGCTAAAACTATAAACCGCGCGATGATCGTCAAATTCTTCCCAATCTTTTATTTCCGGCCGCTCGATTAATAAATCTTTCATCATATTATATCGCTGGTGGATTAATATATTCCCGGACCGTTAAAGCCCTAGACTCGCCTAAAATAATCCGCTTTAAAGCCGCCGTCGCCACCACGCCGCCCAGAATCGCCGCGCTCCCTAATTGCGACCAAGACACTAATTCTTTTTTGAGCACCCGTTGTACGGAAGTAATCATTTTTTTATCCACTCTCTCAATGCCGCCAACGATATCGTTTATTATAATACTCCCAGCCAGCTCTTTGGTCATAGGCGCGCTGATTTTAGCCTCCCAATAAGCATCATCTTTATCAAAGATTTTATCATAACCTAAATCATAGCGCTCCACATGCAATACCACGGCATCGCCGTTATCAGTAATCATCACCACCGGAATTTTATGCTCGCGCGCCAGACGGCGCACCACGATTTTCATTTTAATGTCATCAATTTCTTCCACAATATGCGTAATAGCCTTATCCGCCAATAACTTTTGCAAATTAGCTTCACTAACTCCCTCCGGCATTACTGTAATATTCACAAACGGATTATCCTCATAAATCCGGCGGGCGGCAATGACCGCTTTATTCAGGCCAATTTGGTGCACGCTGGCTAAAATCCGGTTCAAATTAGTGGTATCCAGCTCATCAAAATCCGCCAAAATTATTTCCTGGCCAATACCGGCCTGGGTGGCCACAAAAGCGATATTACTGCCCACGCTCATGCCAAATACCGCCAGCTTGGCATCATACAGTATTTTCTGTTCAGCCGCGGTAATCAAATCTTGGTTGCGGTTGGTTTTAAGGCGAAAATAATCGTCAGCCTTAATACACTTCACGGTCTGGTTGTTCCAGGGATAATGCACCCAGACAAAATCATCTTTTTTTTGCTCACAATAAGCGGCAAACTCTGCCGTGGCAAAAACCTTGGCTTTATCCTCGCCAATATACTGGCGGTTATCAATTATAAAAAGCTCGCGTAATTGGCGCGAAAAGGCATCCACAAAATTGTCTGGTTCTTTTCCCCCTTGGGTAATAACTGGACGATACGGTTCATTCATATAGCTGGTATATTATAACAAAACCGGGTTTTAAAGTAAATAAAAAGGGGGCAAGGATTTGTTTTATCCCGCCCCCTATGTTTCTGAATCTTGTTCCCGCCTCTCCGGCGGGTCGCCGATGAGGCGACTACCATTGTTTCCTCCTCGACTAATATTTATAGCAGTGGCGCGTACCAAACCTCGGTGTTGGGATCGCGGCCGGCGAGCGCGGCCGGCAAGACTTCGCCCAAAGCGCGGCGTTTAAAACCATGCCGCAAGAACCAAGGGTAAATACCCAGCCAAATCTGGGACTTGGCTGTCTCCATGAACAGGTGCGCCAAGTTCCGCTCTTTGGCTTTTTTGATAGCCGCAAGCAGTAACTCTTCCGCGTCGGAGCCGTCTTCGTAGATGCGCGATGTAGCCAAATACGCCAACTCCAAAGTGCGGGCAGCTTTATGGCTGGTAAGTAAAACGCAGCCATGGACAGTGTTGTCATAGCGCCGCACGCAAAAATGCGTTACGTGCTGGGTCGCCCGCCTCACATCAACTGTTTCAGGAAATTCGGCCGAACGGATAATATCGATAATTTCCGTCCGTTCCCCGGTTTTGGCAAAGCCCATGGCGAAGTAAGTCTTTTCATAGACCATGCTGCCCACGCCTTCAGAAGTCAGCAGTTCGCCCAGCAAGGCGTCTTCTTCGCCGACATTGACGATATGGATCCGCTTCACGCCACCCTTTAAAGCCAAAATCGCGCTTTCCATTTTCTCGCGCATATGCCCCTGTAAAAAACCCAGGAGGCTTTTGGCTGTGTCCATGGTGACCTGGTGCAAAATCGCGCCATCCGGGCCAAGCACTTCAGCATCAGTCAGATAAATCAGCTTGTCGGCTTTTAGGCTGGCCGCCAATTCCGCGGCAAGATAGTCGCTACGGAATTCTTGGTCGTGGCCGCAATAAACAAAAGGAATACGACTAGCCTTGCGTAAAACGCCGTCAATACCCTCTCGGTTTTCAATCCCGCACTTGATACCCTTGCCATCAAGGCCGGGCCAATCCTTGGGATTGAAATCGCGTACTGCGTGCACGACGATTATTCTGATCTTGTGGTCATAAAGCTGGCTGATGTTCTGCACCAAGCCAATCTCTTGAGCTCGTTGCAAAACATCTTTGCCGATCTTCAAGACAAATACCCGGCCGACATAGGCAGGGATATAGGCCAAGGCTTCTCGAATATGGCGGAACATCATCGCCTCCTTCCGCACATTTCCCTGATCGCGCGGGCATAGAGTTGGACAACCGATTCATCGAGCCACGAAGCAGAAACATACTCGTCGTTCTTGTGCGCCTGGTCAATACTGCCCGGACCCCAAATGACAGTTTCCGCGCCCAAACTGCGGAAAATGCCGCCTTCAGTGTTATAATTCACGGCTTGCACCGTTTTCCCAAAAAGCTGGGCGGCCTTCTGGACAATTTCCGACTCCACAGGGGTAACCATGGGCGGGGTAAAACGCCGCATGGGCTTAACCTCGGCGGTAATCCCGGCAACATCGCGAATCGCGCCGGCTACGGCTAGCTGCACAACGCGGAACATCTCGTCCACGTCCTGGCCAGGCACGGGCCTAATTTCGATATGCATTTCGCATTTTTCCGCCACTTTGTTCTTGGCGGCATCTGACCCGGTGGTAACCACGCCCTGATTCAACGTCGGATAGGACGGGTCAAACAGCGGGTCATTGATAAAACGCAACCGCAATTCAGTCCGGTTCAAGCATTCTATTACTTTGGGCAAAGCGAGTTTTACCACGCTCCGGCCCAAATCAGGCTTGGCGCTGTGTCCAGTTTTTCCTTTCAGCTCGATCTGCAAAAACATGTAACCCTTGTGCACATTAACTGGCGCCAGTTCAGTCGGCTCGCCGATGATCACATATTTCGGCACCGCCACATCAGACGAGCGGCTGCCGTCAGCTTGAATACCAAACAACTGGCTCACGCCAACACAGCCAATCTCCTCGTCGCTGGTAAAATACAGCGCAAAGGGATATTCGAGTTCAGATTCATCAATCTCGCCGCCAGCTACCATCGCCAGCGCCAAGAAGAGCTTCATGTCCGCAATGCCGCGGCCATAATACTTGCCGTCCTGCAAAGTGAGTTTGAATGGTCCGTCTTTAGTAACCGTCCATTCCTCCGGATTGGCGGAGACAGTGTCCATGTGGGCCGAGAGAACCAGGTGTGGGTCTCCTTCACCCTTCTGGGCGACTAAATTCACTTTTTCTACCCAGCCTTCAAGCGGTTCTCGCGAAGGCACTGGTGGCTTGTCTCCTTCCTTATAGCTCACCCAGTAGGGCAGCTCACGAATAGTAAACCCGTGTTTCCGCAGATAGGGAACCACAACATCGGCCACGATTGTCCGAGTACTATGGTCTTCTTCCTTGGTGCTCGGATGACTGACCGTATTCTGCGCGACCAAATCCTCGGCCAAACGCAGTAAACCCGCGTGCGTACCCATAAAAACCTCGCTTGTGAGTGTTTGATTAGAACAGATAACGCCAAATTGTTCAAGAGCAACTTACTATAAAACTATCATTTTAAACAAAAAAAATCAACAAAAAAAACACCACTTGTTTTTGAAGCAGGTGGTGTAAAAATATGGATAATCTGACTATTTTTTAGCCCCGACCGCGGCGTCCCGCTCCACTTGTTTGGCGATTTTCATTTGCAAGCTATAAATCTCGATAAAGCCGGCGCTGGCATTGACATTAAATTTATAACCCCCGGCTTTATTAAAGGAAGTATAGTGCAGCCCGTATTTGGACTTCATGGTCACCACCGTGGTACTGCCTTTATATAATCTGACCGCGACCTCGCCCGTCACTTTGTCATTTATCTGGTCGTTAAAAGCATTAATGGCATCCATAGTCGGATCAAACCATAACGCGCCGTAGCACAGATATCCCCATTTAAGATCCAGGGCCGCCTTTAGCTCATTCAAAACCCGCGTACAGACGTATTTTTCCAAAGCCTTGTGCGCCTCGATAATCACATGCGCGGCCGGCTGTTCATAAACGCCGCCATTTTTTACGCCCACCAAGCGATCTTCAACCATATGGGCCACGCCTACGCCATGCTGGCCGGCTAATTTATTTAACTTCATCGTCAGTTTAGCCAGGCTCAAAGCCTCGCCATTCAACTTAACCGGAATCCCTTTTTCGAAAACCAACTTTACCACTTCAGCCTTGTCCGGCGCTTGGTGGGCCAAAGTGTAGGTGGTCAAAAACTTCTCCACCGGAGAAATCAGTCCCGGATCCTCTATTTCGCCGCCTTCCCAGGTCATGCCCCACATATTGTCATCATCGCTGTAAGGCGACTTGACTGAGGCCGGCACCGGAATGCCATATTTTTTGGCGTAGCGAATTTCCTCGTTGCGATCCATATCCCATTCTCGCACCGGCGCCATGATTTTAATCTTGGGATTATGCGCTAATATATACCCCTCAAACCGCACCTGGTCGTTACCCTTGCCGGTGCAACCGTGCGCGATACAAGTGGCACCGATTTTTTGGGCTATTTCCACGGCTTTCCGCGCGCAAATCGCCCGTCCCATGGGCGTGGAAAGATGGTAGTCGCCCTGATACGAAGCATTGGCTTTAATGCCTTTGGCCAAATATTCATTGGCAAACTCTTCCTTGATATCCAAAACAATGGCTTCGGCGGCGCCGAATTTTAAAGCTTTCTGGCGGATAGCCTCCAGATCGTCTTTCTGCTGGCCAATATCCAAGGTTAAGGTTATAACCTTGGCTTTATAAGTGTCTTGAATCCACTTTAATATCACCGAGGTATCGAGGCCGCCGGAATAAAGCAGTAAAACTTTTTTTATTTCCCCTACCTTGGCCTCATAAGAAGCCACTTTGGCGTAATTGGTTTTTTTGTCCATAGGGTTATTTATTAATTAACAAATTATTTATGGCTGCTTGATAAATGGCATTTTGCTGGCGATAAATTTTGCCGACGCCGGCCAGCTGGCGGCGTAATTTAGCCAGCCCCAAATTGCCGGTCGCGCCGCTATGGCGTGAAGATTTTAAAACCGCGAGCGGCTCAAGCCCGGTTAAACTCGACAAATTACTACCAACCGCATTATAAGCCTGCCGCCAAGGCATGCCGTTTTTTACCAACTCTAAAGCCCGATGCGTAGCAAAAATTTCCGGCTTTAAAGCTGATCGTAAATTCGCTTCCAGCGGCTCGAGATTATTTATAAGAATATTAGCCGCCCGAATCATCGCCTGGGTAACGGCCAGGCTTTCCAAAAACGGCTTTTTACCGTCCTGCAAATCGCGGTTATAACCGGAAATTAAGTTGTTGCTGCCGCCGACGATTTGGACATAATAACCCAAAAGCCCATGCGCCTTGCTCCGCAAAAGTTCGGCCACGTCGATGTTCTTTTTTTGCGGCATAATGCTGGAACCGGAGCAAAGCTTGTCCGCTACTTTAAAATAATTAAATTCCGCGGTGGTAAACAGCAACACATCGCTGGCAAATTTATTAATATCCTGGGCGATAGTTACTAGGGCCGCTACCACCATAGCCTCGATTTTACCCCGGGAATTTTGGCAGTAAATCGGATTAGCCTGCACTTTGGCGAAGCCTAAAAGTTTGGCCGCGAATTCCCGATCCAAAGCCAAAGGAATGCCATAACCCGCGGCTGAACCCAGGGGCGACTGGTCGTTTAATTTATAAACAGCCTCCACGCCGGCCGTGCTATCTAACAAGGCTTCGCCAAAGGCCGCGGCCCACATGCCCACCGAGGAAGGCATGGCTCTTTGCATATGGGTATAACCCGGCATGGCTAGCCATTGGTATTTTTCGGCGAACTTTAAAAAACTGGCGTTTAAATCCAATAACTCCCGCCAGATGTCGAGCAAACTGGCTTTGGTCAAGAGACGCAGGGCCGTCAGCACTTGATCGTTCCGCGACCGGCCGGTATGAATCTTTTTGCCGACTGCGCCGTATTGGCTGGTTAGATAATTCTCGATTTTGGTATGAATGTCTTCATCCCCGAGGCGGAGTTTAAACTTCCCCTTGGCGTTCAAAGCTAAAATTTCCACTAAACCGCGCTTAAGTTTTTTATATTCTAATTCCTTAAGAATGCCGATTTTGAGCAGCATGCGGGCGTGGGCGATTGAGCCATAAACATCAAATTCTACTAATTTTTGATCGCAAATCAAATCATCGCCGGTTTCAAAGGTTTCGATAAAGCTATCGAGTTGCCAATGTTTTTGCCAAAGTTTTTTCATAATAAAAAACGCAAAATTAAAGCCTTTTGGGCGTGTAAGCGGTTGGCCGCCTGCGGAAAAACAACTGATTGCGGGCCATCGATCACTTCAGCCGCCACCTCATTGCCGCGGTAGGCCGGTAAATCGTGCATAAAAATCGCGTCCGGCTTGGCCCGCGCCATTAATAATTGATCAACTTGGTAAGGCTTAAAAAATTGCAGCCGCTCGGACTTTTCGTTCTCATCGCCCATGCTCACCCAAGTATCGGTATAAACTATATCCGCGCCAGCAACCGCTTGGCTAGGATCGTCAGTTTCCGATATCCCGGCCCCGCTTTTAGCCGCTAGCTCCTTGGCCTGCGCCATCACCGCTTCTTTCATCGTAAAACCGCGAGGCGAAGCGCATTTAAAATTAATTCCCAACAAACCGCAACCGAGCGCCAAGGAATGAGTGATATTATTTTCTCCGTCTCCCACATAAGCCAAAGTTAAATCCTTTAACCGCCCTTTTATTTCTAGAATTGTCAAAAAATCGGCTAAAATCTGGCAGGGATGCTCTAAATCCGACAAACCGTTGATGACCGGCACCGTTGAATGGGCGGCCAGTTCCCGAACTGTTTCATGACTAAAAGTCCGGGCCATAAGACAATCGCCCATGCTTGAAGCCACCTTGGCAATGTCCGCCACTGTTTCCCTGGTGCCCAAACCAATGTCGGTCGGGCCTAAATAGACAGCTTGCCCGCCCAGTTGCGCCATGCCCACCGCAAAAGACAGCTTAGTGCGCAACGAAGGTTTTTCAAAAATCATGACTAGGATTTTTTTATCAAGCCGCGACAAATGGCGGCCTTGATTTTTTAGCTCTTGTTTCAATCTTTTGGCCTCAGCTAAAACTTCCCCAATTTCTTGGGCCGATAAATCTAAAATCGATAAAAAGTGTTTAATATTTGGCATAAAACACAATCCAATAATATTGCTAAAAAACCTTCTTGTCAAATAACTTTTATGGTATATTACCGGCTAGGCACGGTTCAAAATTCGTGAATTCGCACCTTCAAACCGCTTTAACCCGGAGGGAAAGCATTATGGCCGGCGGAATCTCGTTGGAGCTCGCGGATCATCTTTACCCACACTATGTGGGTAGAAATCCAGAGCCGCGTCAGATCAGTGCAGAGCAGGCTCTTGTCAATTGGCAAGCCGAGCAGGAACGTCTTGCCCAAGCCCGCAGCAGATTCGCGGAACTCGCGACCAAAGCAAGCGAATAAAAAAATGGCGGGCGCGCCGCCCGTCCCACCCGGACAGTCTGGAGTTCTAGGCTGTCCATTTTTTTTATCCCTTAAAAATTATCCAAAAAACTATATATAATTTGATAAAAACGTTCCAATGATTTCTGGCCGACCCATTCCCCGACCTGGTGCACGCCGCCGCCGCGCGGCCAAAACAAAGCCGCCGGAATGCTGTTCTCGGTAAAAAAAACCGCATCACTGGTCCCAGCCTCGCGCACCAGCTTGGCCGGCCGGCCGGTAACCTGTTTAATAGCTGCAGCCAATTTATGCAAATAAATATTTTTAGGCTCAATTATAAACGCGCCGTTTTCGGCCACGACCGCGCACTGCCCCTTCTTGCCTAAATATTTTTTAATTTCCGCTATAATCTGCCCCCGATGCCCAGCCTGGACATAACGAATATCAAACCAGGCCGTGGCGCGATCCGGCACTTGGTTAAGGCAATCACCAGACTCAATTTTTGTCAGCGCCACTGAAGTGCGCCAATCAGCCTGATGGCGCGGGGCAGGAAATTTTTTGTGTAAATGCTGGTACAGCACCATGGCTTTTTCAATCGGATTATCGCCCTCATGCGGCGTTGAGGCGTGCGCGCTTTGGCCGCGAACCGTCACTTTTAATTGTAGAAAACCTTTTTGCCCGATAATTATTTGGTTTTCGTCCCCGCCGTCCGGCAAAAACGCAAACTTGGCTCGGTAACGCCGGCCGGACAATAAAGTTTTCATGGAAGCGCCACCGGTTTCCTCATCCGCGCTGACAATTATGCCAATCCGCGCCTGGCGGCGATCAACTTTAAGCCAATCACGGATCGCGTAAATACCGGTCACCAGCGGGCCTTTCATGTCACGCGTGCCGCGGCCGTAAAGTCGGTCGCCTTTGGCCTTTAAAACAAAGTCGCGATCTTGGGCTGAAACAACGTCTATATGGCCGGCTAAAATAAAATCGAAATTATTGCCCTTAACGTTGGATAATAACAAAATTGGCTGTCCAGCCGCGCGCAGCTCCCGAACCATAAAATCTCCGCTAAATTCATCTTTTATAATCTTTAAAGCCAGTTTAATCTGTGCGCCTTGGCTATGGACCGAACGGCACTCAATTAGTTTGGCTAAAAAATTTCGAGTTTCCTTGTTCATAATTTTACTCCCAAGCCCGGCTGCGCCGGAATAAAAACTTTAAACCCATCCCATTTTAAACCCCGTGATTTATCAGCCGAGAGGCGCGCCGGTAAAGTTAAATCATAACTAAGGAAATTTCCCAGGCAAGCTGCTTGTAAATTATAAGCCGTGCCCACGCCCGAATGCAGCATATCACCGAGCATGCAGCCAATTTTATTTTGCTGGCAATATTTTATCATGGCCTGGGCGGCTAACAAGCCGCCGCATTTGGCTAATTTGATATTTACCAAGTCAATGGCCTTTTTTTCGCGCAATAATTTTAAATCATGCAGATTGTGGCAACTTTCATCCGCCATGATTGGCGTCTTCGTTTGGCGGCGCAAAGCGGCTAACCCATCATAATCTTTAGCGGCTAAAGGTTGCTCGAGCCATTTAATTTTTACGTTTTTCAAAGCCCATAAAAATTTCAACGCCCCAGCCGGCTCCAGCCAAGCCTGGTTGGCATCCAAAACAATATTTATTCCGGGGAATTGTTTACAAATTTTTTGCAAAGCTTTTATTTCACGCGCTTCCTCGCCGCCGACTTTAAATTTGAATATCTTAACTCCTTGCTTTAGAGCCGATTTAATTATCGGCGCCAAATCGCGCCGTGTTTCTTCAAAAGAAAAAGTTTTTTGTAAAATAACAAATGGCTTTATTTTTCCGCGGAGCAGTTTGTAAATCGGCTGTTTTTTAGCTTGGCCTAAAATATCCAGTAAAGCCGATTCTATACCGGCCTTCAAACCGGTGTTGTAGGCTAAATTAACTTCCAGCTTAGCCATGATATTTTTAACATCGGCGATAGAATCAATTGGCGCGCCGACGACAAACGGCGCCGCCAAAGCCGCGGCCGCCACAGCGCCGGCTTGAGTTTCGCCGGTCACATCCCAAGCCAAAGCCGCCTCACCCAGCCCAATTAAACCCGTATTGCTTCGCGCCTTGATTAAAACATAAGGCAAAGCGTTTAAAGTCAGAGTGTGGTACGAGAAAGGCTGGCGCAACTTAACAGTGTATTTTTCGGCGGTCAGCTGTTTAATAAACATATGTTCAAAATAGCACGCGCTAGTAAAAAAACAAGGGTAACGGCCATTTGGTCGCTACCCTTGGTTAGAGAGTGGAAAGAAAAAGGTTCAGTCATACATAAGCCTCCGCTTGGCCTCTTGGAAGCGCGCTTCGGCGGCTTCAGCAGAGACCCAGGAGATGCCGGTGACATCGCAGTAGCCGTACGGAATCACTCCGGGGTTAGACACCACCGCGAAAGCGGGGTGGCCGGGAGTAAGAATGTCCGCCAAAATCTGGCGGATTTCCATAAAGCTCCATGGCCGAGTGCGCTCCGGCAGATGGAAATGTTCATGCCGGAAATAGCCATGGCTCTGGCCAGCGTGCTTCTCGGACAGCCGCCGCACTAGATCGTGGACATAAAGGATGGCCCCCTTGCGCGGATTAAAGTCCACCCACCAAGGCATTCCGATTTTGTCCACGAGGATATCACAGCAGAAGAAGCCTATGGCTCCGAGTTTCCGCAGAGCCGGCCAGAGGATAGTCTTGGCTTCATGGCAAATCTGCTGCTTGGTGATTTCGCTGATGCCCTGGGAAGGCCAAACCGCGCCCGCATAACCAAAGTTGCGCGAGAGCTGTTCGAAAATGTTAATGAGGCGTATTTGGCCATCAGCGAGCATCTCCCAGTGGATTGATACTTCGGTGGCACAGTCCACAATCTCCTCGACCATGAACTCGTCGCCGAAGTTGGGCTGCTGGCCAACGAGCGCGGCTAATTCAGCCGCGTTCTGGATGCGCACCATGCCGCCGCAGGCAATACCGCCGGTGCCATCCTGGGCTTTGACCAGAAACGATCCGGATTGCACCAAGGTTTCACCACAAGAGGCTAAGTCTTTGATATTGCGGCAGGAGAGCCACCACGGCGTGCGTAAGCCGATCTCGTTAAAAAAACGCTTAAAAGCCGGCTTGCGCGAGAGCGGGATGGCCACATCGAAATTGCAGTAGGCTGGAATGCCTAGTGCTTCAGCCACGCGCCGCTCACTCTCCTCAATGCAGAAAAACTCCAGCCGGCTCGGTTCTCCATTGACCGAAGCGCGGATTTTCTCCTGTAAAGCGGAATTGCGCAACACGAGCTGGGACAGGGTGTAATCAGGATCAAACGGCCCGGCCGTGAAAAACTGCGGCAAAGTGAATCCCAGGCCCTGCCAGTATTCAAGCCACTCGGGATCGATCGGTTCAGTGGTAATCACAATCCCGGTGTCATCGAGCTGGCAGGGCCCGCCTCGTTGATCGTACATCTGTTCCAGGGGCACACCGCGGAAATGGCGGTTGCTCTGGGTATCGAGTATGATGCGCTTCATAGCGTCACCTTCTTTGCCCGCAATGGCCGGCGACCACGGCGCGCAGGTCTAAGGGTTTGATGCTTTTTTTGACTGTGACAACACACGCGTCGGGATGGCGTTCGTACTTACCTAACACCAAGTCCGGCCGCCGTTTAGCCGCGGCCGCGAGCAATGGTTCGGCCTGATCGTGGAGCAAGTCCCGCATACCCTGGGGATCCTTGATGCCCTGGCCAGTGAATGAAAAATGCAGTATGTCACTAGGCTGAAAACAAGCCCGCCATTTCAGCGCGGCCGCCAAAGCCATAATGCCGGTTGGTTCCGGCACCAGGCCCATACTCATTGCTTCCTCGTCACGCTCGAGCAGCCGATAAGCCATGGTTAGATCATAATTGGTCAAACCACCCAAGGTAAATCCAGCAGAAAGCTGTAAGGCATACATCAATTGCGGCATGTTGTAGCTTTCCGTGGCAATCGAGCCTTCGGCCGCGCTGATCTCATGTTCCGAAGTTTGGAACTCCGTATACTTGTGCCACCGTTTGGCGCGACAATAAGCCTCTTCACTCGGGAAAGCGCCTTTCATGCCCACGGGAACAATTTCTGGCATAGGGTAAGCGTCCAGAGCGTCAAAGCCATAGCCAATGCCGGCCAAATAACTGCCATTACCCACTCCGGCTAACACATGCGTGGGCCGGGGGTCGAGAACCAGGATATCATGAGCAATCGGGCTAAAAGCCGGTAATAGTAATTCATTATCGACATTAGCGTTATAAAGTCCCGGCACATCATCCAATCCGGCCGATATGACCAGATTATAAACATCCTCGAAAATTGCCCCTGTCACGGCCACCACCAGCACACCCGGGAACGAAGCGAGAAAAGGAATCTTGGAAGATGTATCCGGCGCAAACACCACCGCCCGGCACTGATTCATGTGCGCGAACAGGCAGAGGGAAAAGGCCGTGTTGCCCGAAGAAGTGGCATAGAAAGTATCCTTGCCGGCGGCTTGGCCCAAGGCAATGGCCCGTGCGACAGAATAATCTTTCATGCTGCCAGAAGGATTCATGCCTTCGTCGCGGATAAAAACTCCCGCAACGCCAAGCGCCTTAGCCAGAAAAAGAGAGTTGTAAGTCGGAACTGTTTCCAGGCGCGGTGGCAATAAACTGCTGCGCGGCGGCCACAATAAGCCATAACCAAGCAGCTCTTCGTGTTCGGACTTATGAGCCGCAATGTCACTCGCTGTTAAGCGCGTGTTACACAATAAGCATTGGTACAAGTTCTTACTCATGACTTGCCTCCCTTTGTTTTGTAGATTTTCAAAGTAGCGTTAAACCTCCTATCTTTATTTTAATCAATACCGACTACAATAAAGATAAAAGATTTAAACAAAAAAACCCGTCTCTAAACACAAAAAAATAAATGTGTTCAAGGACGGGTTTTATTTTTCCCGCGATACCACCTTGCTTCCACCCATAGTTTAGCGACGGGTGGCGCTTTATCCGACGCTCGGGCATCGGCGGTTGTGTTTTACGGTTCAACTTCCGTCCCCGATTTTGCGGGGCAGCTCCCGGATCGCGACTCCGGTTAAGGGCTTTATATGTAAAAACTAATATAGCATAAATACAATAGCTGTCAAGACTAAGCTAAGATAAAAAAAAGGGCACAGAACCAGAAGGTCCTGTGCCCAATGAACAACTATTGATCGAGGCAATTACATTTCCTCGATCGCTTCTATGCCGAGGATCTCCAATCCCCGTTTCAAGGCGTCAGCCGCGGCTTGTACCAGCACTAACCGTGCGCCGGTCAATGCGGGACTGACAGTCGTGCCCACCACCTGGCTGGTGTGGTAAAACTGGTTGAAAGCTTTGCCGACTTCATACAGCCAGTTGCAGACCGCCACCGGATTATATTCGCGGCTGGCGCGAATCAAAACATCTTCATACTCGAGCAACTGGCCCGCCAGAGCCCGCTCCTCATCCGACCCTAAAAGGTTGAAATCAACATCCGCGGCCTCGGGCGCAGCACCGGCTTTGCGCAGGATGCTTTTGGCCCGCGCATAGGCATACTGGCAATACGGCCCAGTCGTGCCTTCGAATGAGAGCGACTTCTTGGGGTCAAAGTGAATATCCAAGTTCGGGCTTTGGTGCAGTAAATAAAACTTGATAGCCGCCAGCGCAATAGCGCGGGCGCGCCTAGCCAGTTCCGCTGCGGATAGTCCCTGCACCCTCTTCTCAATTTCCTGCCGCGCTAGCTCGGTCATGTCCTCGACCAGCTGATCCGCGTCGACGACCGTGCCCTCCCGCGACTTCATCTTCCCTTCCGGCAAATAAACCATGCCATAAGAAAGATGGTAACAGCGCGGCGCCCAGTCATAACCCAGCTGGCCGAGAATGGAAAACAGGGACTTGAAATGAAAATCCTGTTCCCGTCCGACCACATAGACCGAACGGGTTAACCCGTATTCCTCGAACTTGCGCACGGCTGTGCCCAAGTCCTGGGTCATGTACAGGCTAGTCCCATCCTTGCGCAGCAAGGTGATCTTTTTTGGTTCCTTCTCCGGAACCGGCTCATCGGGTTTTTTCTTTTGGCTGCGGACGCGTTCATAAACCACGGCCGGCACTTCCGCTGTTATCTGGCCATCTTCATCGGCTAGGACACCGCGCGCCAAACCAGCGGCCACAATATCCTTGCCTAACTTGTAGGTCTCGCTTTCGTAGTAAAACTGGTCAAAGCGCAAGCCCAACGTGGCATAGGTGGCGGCAAAGCCCTCGTAAACCCATTCATTCATCTGCCGCCACAAAGCCACGACAGTTTCGTCGCCCGCTTCCCAAGCGCGCAGCATTTGCTGCACCTTGTCTTCTAAGCCCGCCTCCTCTTTGGCCAGTTCGGCAAAAAAAACATACATCTCGCCAACAAAATGGTCGCCTTTCATCCCGACTGAAGCCGGGGTCTGGTCTTGGCCATAATGCTGGTACGCCCACATTGATTTGCAGATGTGAACGCCCCGGTCGTTGATCAAATTGGCCAAAATCACCTGGTGGCCGGTGACAGTGAGAATATTGCCGACCGCCATGCCGAGCATGCCGTTGCGCATATGTCCGAGATGCAGAGGCTTATTCGTGTTGGGTGACAAATATTCAACCATCACCCGTTCCCCAGCACCAACCGACAAAGGTTCGCTTGTGCCCTCCGCGGCCGCGCTGAAAAAAGCGCGGTTAGACAGCTTAAGATTGACATACGGCCCGCTGGCCTGCGCCGACAGAATCGAATCACTCTGGGGCAGGCGGGCGGCAATGGCCTGGGCCACAAGGCCCGGGCTTTGCCCTAACTCCCGCGCCAACAAAAAGCAGGGCGCGGCAAAATCCCCCAGCTGGATATCGGGCGGCAGAGCCAAAGAAAATAAATCTTCGCCCCAATCGCGCCCGTAAACGACGCCGGCTGTGGCTCTGACTTGCGCCAAAAGCCGCTGTTTTAAATCTCCTACCTTGGACATGGCACACCTCCTCTGGTGGTATGTTTGGCGTGAAAACCAGTAAAAAATCTTTATAATTTCAAGGAACTTAATAAAAAAACTTACCACAAAACCCCTATTCCGTCAAACATAGCAACAAACCTGTTGCTTATTGTTTTTTTATAATATAGGTTATAATTAAACTATGATTACCCAATTTACCCCCTACCAAGTGGAAGACTGCTTGTTTGACGAAAAAAGAACTCTGCGTTTTGCCGAGGCCATTAAAAAAATCGTCAAAAAAAATGATGTCGTGGTTGATGCCGGCAGCGGCACCGGGGTTTTGGGATTGCTGGCCGCCAAAGCGGGCGCTAAAAAAGTCTATTGCATTGAATCCAATCCCCGTTTTATTCCGATTATTAAAGCCAATGCCAAAACCAACGGCTTCAGTAAAATTATCCAGGCCATCTATGGCGATGCCAGTAAAATTAAATTACCCGGCAAAGTTAATGTCATTATCGCGGAACTGATGTCGACCGGCCTTTTTTACGAACCGCAAATCCAGGTAATCAACCACTTGCGGAAATATTTAGTGAAAGGCGGAAAAATAATCCCGGAAAAAATCTGCTCCTCTTTGCAGCTGGTAAACGCTAAGCGCGATTTATATGGCCTGCATTTTGATTACGACGCGCGCTACCACCAAGTCGAAGGCGACCTGGCTTTATCTAAGGAAGTAGTTTTCGACAAAATAGATTTTACGGATATTGTCGACCCGGAGTTAGACCGCCGCGTGATAGTGCCGGCCACCCGTTCCGGTTTGGCTAATGCTGTCCGCCTTTACAGCAAAGCTGAACTATTCCCCCATATTTGGGCCGGGGAATCAAAATTTCTTTTTAGCCCGTTAACTATATTTTTAGACCAAGAAGCCCGCGTGGCAGCCGGACAAAATTACCGCGTGCGCATAAACTACGAACGCGGCAGTGATGTGCTGGATGCCATTGTCACTGTCAAAAAATCAGTCGACTGGATATAGCCTGTTTTAATAGGCCTTAGCAAATATTACTCTGCCTTTAGATTTCCCACCGCAAACTATACACTTGCCGGCTTCTTTCTTTTGGTCAAAAGGGATACAGCGGATAGTGGCTTTGGTTTCAGCTTTAGCTTTGGCTTCACAATCCGCGCTCTCGCACCAATGCGCCATTAAAAACCCGCCTTTATCTTCAATCACTTTTTTGAATTCATCCCAATCATTAACTTCATGAGTATTGGCCTCGCGAAAAGCCAAAGCTTTGGCAAAAAGACTGGTTTGGATTTCTGCCAAAGTCCGCGCCGCGGACTGGGCTAATTCATTTAATTTCACCACAATTTTTTCGCTGGTGTCGCGGCGGACAACCACGGCCGATTCTTTGGCCACGTCTTTGGGCCCGATTTCAATGCGTAGGGGCACGCCTTTCTTTTCCCATTCAAAAAATTTCGGACCCGGCCGGCCATCACGGTCGTCGAGCTTGGCGCGGATGCCAACGCTTTCTAAATCAGCCATCAACTGCGATACCGCGTTAAACACACTGACCTTTTCTTCTTCATTAGCCCAAATGGGAATTACCACGGCTTGGACAGCCGCGATTTTGGGTGGCAAAACCAAACCCGCATCATCGCTGTGAGTCATAATCAAAGCGCCAATCATGCGCGTGGACAAGCCCCAGCTGGTTTGCCAGCCAAATTCTTGGGTTCCGGTTTCACTCAAAAATTTAACCCCAAACACTTTGGCAAAATTCTGCCCCAGCATATGCGAAGTGCCGGCCTGCAAAGCTTTGGTATCCTGCATCATGGCTTCAATGCAAGTGGTATAAACCGCGCCGCCGAATTTTTCGGACTCGCTTTTCCGGCCCATAATTACCGGCATGGCTAAATAATCTTGCGCAAAATCGCGATAAACTTCCAACATCTGCAGAACGCGCGCCGCCGCTTCCTCTTCGCTCGCGTGCACGGTGTGGCCTTCTTGCCACAAAAATTCGGTGGTGCGTAAAAACAGGCGCGGCCGCAGTTCCCAGCGCACGACATTGCACCATTGGTTAATAAGGAGCGGTAAATCGCGGTACGATTGCACCCAGCGCGAAAAAGTATCATACATAATTGTCTCGGACGTCGGGCGCACCACCAGCGGCTCATCCAGCTTTTTCCCGCCCGCGTGCGTGACTACCGCCAGCTCCGGGGCAAAACCTTCCACATGCTGGGCCTCGCGCTTTAAAAAACTTTCCGGAATAAACAACGGAAAATAGGCATTCTCCACGCCCGTGACCTTAAACGCCGCGTCCAAGGCTTTTTGCATGTTTTCCCAAATGGCATAGCCATAAGGCTTAATCACCATGCTGCCTTTTACCGACGAATGTTCGGCTAATTGGGCGGCTTCAATTATATCCAAATACCACTGCGAAAAATCCTCTTGGCGCTTAGTAATTTTAGTGCTCATATAGTAAAAAGTATATCGATTTTTATTAGGAAACGCAAATATGCCAAAGAAAAACGCCTGCCGGTATTCACCAGCAGGCGCTATTTTTTGTACGAATTCCCCTCTTATTTAGTGGGTGAAATATATCCCAAAAGCTTCTTCGACAACGCGCTGTTGGTTGGGCCGGATGGAAAAAACCTTGAGCTGGGTTTCTATGTATTTATCATCCACTCCGGCTAGCTGCCGTTTCTGGGCAACTTCCTGCAAATACCGCCTGATGCTGGCTAATTGGCGGCCAGTGATCTCGCGCGGAAATTGGCCGAGATAAAGCTCAATGGCTTCTTGAACCGGCAAAGCCGCTAAAACGATCCGCCACCAGGCGCGGCTGCGGTGCGTTCCCCAGCACTGGGGCGATACATGCACCAGCTTTTCTCCGGTGCGGCGGATAAGCTGGCATTCCGGCAACGGCGGAAAAGAATCGATAAGCTGGGTTATTTCCCGCCGAAGGGCCTGTTTGTCAGTCAGCTTGCCGGGCAAACTGTTCATGACAGTGATGGCCACTCGGGCCAGGATAGCACGGGCCGTGATTTCAGCCATGTTATATAACCTCCCTAAAAGTGTGAATTGGAAAAGAGCCTAATACCTATCTATAAATACCTGCCAAGTTTTTTTATAAGCCGCCCCAATCGCCTCTTTAATATTTTTACAACCATCTTTCTCTAATAATTCAACCAAGCCCGCGTTAATTTCGCCAATCAATTGCGGACCTTCATAAATCATGCCCGTGATTAATTCCACTAAACTGGCGCCGCGCTTTATCTTTTCATAAGCATCTTGGGCGGAAAAAATACCCCCAACACCGATAATAACCAATTTTTCTCCACAATATTGGTAAGTCTTGGAAATCAATTCATTGCATAAATCATAAGTCGGCTTGCCAGAAATTCCACCTTTTAAGCCAGCCGGAATTTGATCGTGGATGGTATGGCTCGATCGATCTTTATTTAAATTACCAACCGTCACCCCGGCTACGCGGTGGCGCAAAATTACATCCAGCAAAGCCTGAAACTCCGGCCAATCAAGGTTAATCGGCATTTTAATCACTACTGGCTTTGAACAAGGAATAGCGTCCAGCGCTTGCAATAAACGCTCCAGCCGTTCCGGCGTGGTAAAAGGCTCGCCCCCAAAAGCATTGGGGCAGGAAATATTTATCTCAATCATGGCCGCTTTATCTTGGGCGGCAATTTGCTTAAAACTGCCAACATAATCAGCCACTCCAGACTCATCGTCGCAATTAGCCGCGGAGTTGGTTTTGGCAATCGAGACAACAACGGGTGTAGACACGCGGCTAGCTTGGATGCGCTCATTGATCAGCTTGGTCCCGATATTCTTTAAACCATAATTAACCACAATCCCCTCGGAAGCCGGCAAGCGATACAACCGCGGCGGCGGGTTGCCTGCATAGGGATGCAAGGTAATACTGCCCACTGTTGAAAAACCAAAGCCAAAAGACGGTAAAAAATTTATTAAATCAGCGTCTTTATCAAAACCCGCGGATAGGCCAACTGGATTGGTAAAATCCAAGCCAAAAATATTCTGTTGCAAAGCCGGATGCTGATAATTAAACGCCGCCTTAAATAAACCGCGCATGGCGGCGGAGTCGCCGAATCGGCGGCCCAGCTTTAAAATCCGGTTATGCACAGCTTCCGGATCTTGCTTAAAAAATAGGGGCTTTAAGGCCTTTTTATATAAAAACCCGGCTGTTTTTGGAATAAATCGCATATGCTTATAGTATAGACCGATTGCCTAATAAACAAAATACATCCCCACCGGATTGGCGGGGATGTATTTTAAATTTCTTTTAACTACGTAACAAATTCCAGACTTTCGTTTCTTTGGCGTCAAAGTATTTAGCGGAAAAATCCCGCGCCTTAGCGGCATCAAAATACTTACAGCTAAAGATATCAATGAAAGCGCGGTCACCGGTGGACTTATCGCCCATTTTATCGTCAAAGTGGACGGTGATAGACGAAGTTTCAATGAATTGGAAAGCGCTGTAGCCTTCCATGTCGCCTTCGGCAAATTTTTCAACATGAGTCGGCCCAAAAGCCTTCATGTTTATTTCTTTGCACAAATCAGCAACAAATTGCTTGATATACACTGGATCGTTAATTTTTTCTCTGTTGCACTGGTATAAATTTATACTGGCAAGCAAGCCCCAGGCCTTAGCGGCCCCGTATTCTTCTTCTGTGATAAAAGAAGTAGAGAAGTTGGCATTTTCCATTGCGCAATAAGTCTCCGTACGCGCCTGCTTAAGCTGGCAAGCCAGGGGGCAGGCACATAAATGATAAGGTTAATAAATTATATTCAAATAATAACACCTATTTTAGCTAGCCACAAACTTGACTTTTCCCCAGGGCTAACCTTAGCAGTAATTATACATCTGATTTTCTAAATCACCAATAGCCATCAAGCTATTTTGTGAATACTTATATATACTACAGTGTGATGTAGTTGTCAAGGCTTTTTCACCATATTTACCTAATTTTAGCCAAATTTAGGCTATATTTTCATAGCTTCAGCCAGCTCAATCAGCCTGTGTGAATAGCCCCATTCATTGTCATACCAGGCTAAAATTTTAACCAAATTCCCGCCGACCACCTGGGTAAATTCCAAATCCACAATGGCGCTGTGGTGGTTGCCAATGATATCGGTGGACACAATCGGCTCATCAGTGATAGCCAACACATTTTTCCAGAGCAAGCTTTTGGCGGCTTTGCGGAAAGCATTATTCACGTCATCCACGGTCACGTTTTTTTCGAGCAGCATCGTAAAATCCGTTAAAGATCCGCAAATTGTGGGCACGCGAATAGCAATGCCATCAAACTTGCCTTCTAAATCCGGAATGGTTTTGGTAGTGGCCATGGCCGCGCCCGTGGTGGTAGGCACAATATTGTGGGCCGCGGCCCGTGCCCGGCGCAAATCCTTGTGCGGCCCGTCGACTAGCATTTGGTCGGCAGTATAAGAATGAATAGTAGTCATCAAAGCTTTGGCAATGCCAAAGTTCGAATGCATAACCGCGGCTACCGGGGAGACGCAGTTGGTAGTGCAAGATGAATTGGAGATTATTTCTTCGTTAATGCCGTCTTTAGTATTTACGCCAATCACATAAGTCGGGGTAGTGTCATCTTTAGCGGGCGCGGAAATAATCACTCGCTTAGCGCCAGCCTTGAGGTGTTTGGCCGCGTCTGCCTGCTTGGTGAAAAATCCGGTGGATTCTATGACCACATCCACGGCTAAATCGCTCCAGGGCAGTTGCGCCGGGTCTTTTTGGCTGAAAATAGGATATTTCTTTTTGTTAACAATCAATTCTTTATCAGTGGCGGAAACCGGCAAAGGAAATTTGCCATAGACTGTATCGTACTTTAAAAGATGCGCCAAAGTCTGGGGGTCGGTTAAATCGTTGATGGCGACAATCTCAATATCCTTATTCCCCAAAGCAATCTTAAAAGCCGCCCGCCCGATCCGCCCAAAACCATTGATTGCTATTTTTCTTTTTGTTTTTAGAAGTCCCATACCCACATTATATCACCTTGACAAAATCAAGGCAAAGAGTAATTAGAGGTGTTATCGTCGGGCAGGGCGATAATATTCATTGGTCCATAGCTGATGGTTTTACCTAAGCGATTGGACCGTTCCTTTAAAACACCATAGCCGATGCCTAAAGGCTAGGCGATTGGAGAAAAAGCTATGCCAGCCAGACCGCAAACTCTCACGCCAGACTATTTCTACGCAACCGCCAAGAACCGGCTTTTAATCCGCGGCCTTACACGGCCTGACGCAACCAGCATAGGGACAATGATCTTTGTCTTTGCCCTAGTACGGCAACCGGGCATTTGCACTCTCTGCAAAATAGTGTACAACATGCCGTATCGCCTATCCATCTCTCCCGCGGATATCACGGGCTGTTGTCGTGTCGACATCGAGGAAGAACCCAGTCCGGAGTATCTAAGAGATCAGATATTTCACCTCGGGTTGACAAATAGGCTGTGGCTTTTGCCGGAAGAAACCGTGACTTATAAAGTCGTCGGCGATGAAACCGAACTCCTGATACCAGCGCACCATGTTCGGCTTCTCCAACATTACCGGCTCCTCCAGGCCGGCCTGGCGACAACAATCGCCCTTGGCCACCAATACGGTGAAGAATTAGAAGAAGCATTCAGACGCTTCAATGCTTTTATAGAAATCCAAAACAGTACTTGGGATAAACTGATGTAAACGCCCAAGCGCTTAATCAACTCGCTGCTGCCCCAGCGAGTTTTCTTTTTTGTGGCTCATTTCCACCATTTGAGCCGCAGACCCCCTCCCAACCTCCCCACCCCCCTCTAACTCCCCCCTTAGTAAGGGTGGAGAACAGAGAGCGCTTCTTAGAGCACACTCTTCCACCCTCCCCTTACTAAGGGGAGGGCCAGGGTGGGGTCCTAGAACCACTTTTTATCACCTCGCAGATCCTCCGTAGCCTTGGCGGAGGAGGATTTTTCTAGATCAAAAAGCTGTTCATACAGGCTTTTTTCTTTTTTGCCCAACTTGGCGGGAATTGAGACCTCCACTTTCACCAAATGGTCGCCCGTGCCGGCGTGGCTGGAGCGGATGCCTTTACCGGAAAGTTTAAATACTTTACCGGAATGCGTGCCGGCCGGTATTTTCAACTTGCCTTGGCCATGGACTGTGTCCACTGGAATGTCGTCACCCAGCACGGCTTGGCTGACGGTAATAATTTCATTAGACAAAATGTCATTGCCATTGCGACTAAACTTTTTATGCGATTTAACGCGCACATGAATATATAAATCGCCAGCCGTTCCGCCTTTGCTGCCCGCATTCCCCAGACCAGTCATGCGCACAGTCTGGCCATTGTCGATGCCAGCCGGTATTTTTAAACTGACATCATCTTTTTTGTGGACTTTGCCGGCTCCATGGCAAACGCGGCACGGAGTCGAGGCTTTTTTGCCTTCCCCAAGGCAGTCCGGGCAAGCCGCACGAGTTTGAAATGAGCCCAGCATCGTAGATTGGGTGTGAATCACTTCGCCCGAGCCGCCACAGCGGTTACATTGCTCAATTTTTGTTCCCGGCTCCGCGCCATTACCATGGCAGTGTTCGCATTTAGTTTCCCGCTCCAAGCGAATAGTTTTTTCTACTCCAAACACGGCTTCCATAAATTCCAGGGAAATTTCAATCTCTAAATCCGCCCCGCGCGTCGTGCGGCTGCCCCGTTGGCGACTGCGTCCCCCGAAACCAAACATGCCACCCAGGACATCGCCTAAATCATCAAAATCAATGTTAATATCACCGAACCCGGAATTTTGGCCGGCCTGTCCGCCTCGGGCGGAAAACCCGGATTGCCTCATGATGTCCTCCCAGTTCATGCCTGGCCCTCCACCAGAGGCGGACTGGCCAGAGAAGGCATCTGACCCAAACTGGTCATACTTTTGGCGCTTGGCTGTATCCGACAAAACTTGGTAGGCCTCGTTAATCTCCTTGAACTTGGCCTCGTTCCCGCCCTTTTTATCCGGATGGTGTTCGTGCGCCAATTTCCGGAATGCCTTTTTAACCTCGTCTGGGGAGGCGGTTTTGGAAATGTTTAGTAATTTATAGTAATCTTTGGACATAATCTCTTAATCCCCTCCCGACCTCCCCCATGACCCCCCTCTAGCTCCCCCCTTAGTAAGGGTGGAGGACAGGGAGCGAGTAGAACACACTCCTCCTCCCTCTCCTTACTAAGGAGAGGGTCGGGGTGAGGTCTGCTGTTCGCAAACCTTCCTAATCTTTTTTAAAACATTCTCGACATTCCCTAATGTTTCCGAATCTTTAAAATGTAATACAGTAAATCCTCTTTGCTCAAGAAACTCCTGTTTGGCTTTATCTTTTTCTTGTACCCCAGGATCATCATGGGTTATACCATCTAGTTCGATAACCAACTTTAATCTCGGTGCGCAAAAATCTGCTATATATCGACCAATACTATGCTGTCGATGAAACTTAACGCCCAATTGTTTGCCGCGCACAACTGACCAAAACAATGTTTCGGACTGGGTCATGTGTTTCCGCAAATCACGGCGATTTTGTTTTAAAAATATTTTGTTATAAAGCTTTGTCATTTACCCTCCTCTTCTCGTCCAGACCCCCCTCTAACTCCCCCCTTAGTAAGGGTGGAGAACGGAAAGAGTGTGTATAGAGCACTCTGCCTCCCTCCCCTTACTAAGGGGAGGGTCGGGGTGGGGTCTAACGCTCCCCAAACCCGATCCCCTTCTCGGCCTCCGGCGCGGTGGCGGTTTTGATTATGCCAAACTGCTCCTCATATTTTTTAATGTTGTCAGCCAGCGCCTCTACAATGCGCTTCATGTGGCCCGGTGAAGTAATAACCTTGCTCACCACCTTGCCCGAAGCGCCGGCGATGTTGGCAAAAATCATAGTAAACTCCTCGGCCGTGTGATTAATCTGCATGATATTCGTATATTCCGCGCCCGGAATATTGTCGGCGATTTTAATTTCCTGTTGTGGATTGGTCATATAGTTTTAAATTCTAATTAGTTATCTTTTCCACTCTAAAATATGAGGGTGAAAATCTACTTGATATCCCGGTATACCTAATGAAATTCCATGGCGCTTTGCCTCATCATATTGTTCTTTACTCGTGCGGTCTATGTAAAATATTTTATCGTGGAATATAATATAATGATGAGCGTCATTTTTGAAGTCTGTATACCACGAACCACTATGTGCTCTATCAAGCGATTTGCTTATTTCCTCGGCTATGGCTTGTGCCTCACCTTCTGGTATTTCGACTTTGTGCAGAGTCCATTGTGAAAGCCACGGCGTTTTGTGTGCATCCACAACCTTCTCAACTTTTGTTGAAATAATCTTTACTTTTTTGAGGACACTCTTATCTTCAAGAGATTCCTCTATGATAGTGCCCAGATAATTATTCATAGATTCACCATTTTAATTTATCATTACGAGCGAAGTAGCCGAGCCCTGACCCCCTCCCATCCTCCCCCTTAGTAAGGGGGAGGAGCGTGTATAGAGCACTCTGCCTCCCTCCCCTTGCTAAGGGGAGGGCCGGGGTGAGGTCTACTTCTTCACCTCTTCATACTGCCCCTCAACCGGCTCCCCGTCCGCCGAAGAGGCGGATTTCTTATCCGCAGTACTATCTGTCGAAGCTTCACCAGCAGCCGAATCAGCTGGTTTGTCTTGAGCGGCATAAGCAGCCGAACCGATTTTCTGCATCTCCTGCCCTAACTCTTCCGCGGCTTTGTTTATAGCGTGAATATCTTCGCTGTCTTTAACTTTTTTCAGTTCATCAATCTTCGCCTGCACGGCAGTTTTAATATCAGCGCTGACTTTGTCGCCGGCATCACGCAAGGCTTTTTCGGCGGTGTAGGCAATGGAGTCCGCCATGTTGCGGGCTTCAATCAATTCTTTCTTCTTTTTATCTTCCTCGGCATGCGCGGCCGCGTCTTGGGTCATTTTTTGCACTTCCGCGTCCGAGAGGCTGGTGGAGGCGGTGATAGTAATTTTCTGCTCTTTGCCGGTGGTTTTCTCTTTAGCCGAAACATGCAAAATACCGTTGGCGTCAATGTCAAACACTACCTCAACTTGCGGCAGGCCACGGGGAGAGGGTGGAATGCCGTCTAAAATAAAGCGGCCCAAAGTTTTGTTGTCTTTGGCAAACTCGCGCTCGCCCTGCAGAACATGGATTTCCACGGAAGTCTGGTTATCCGCGGCCGTGGAAAAAATTTGCGACTTGGAAGTCGGGATAGTGGAATTGCGGTCAATCAGCCCCGTGCGGATATTGCCCAAGGTTTCAATACCCAAAGTTAAAGGCGTGACATCCAAAAGCAACACGTCTTTAACATCGCCCTGCAGAACACCAGCCTGCACGGCCGCGCCAATGGCCACCACTTCGTCCGGGTTAACGCTTAAGTTCGGCTTTTTGCCAAAGTAAGCTTCCACCTTGGCTTGCACCAAAGGCATGCGCGTCATACCGCCGACTAAAATTACTTCATTGATGTCGGACTTGCTCCAACCCGCGTCCTTCATGGCTTTGTCGGCCGGGCCAAAAGTTTTTTCCACCAAATGGCCGACTAATTCTTCCAACTTGGCGCGGGACATTTTCATCTGCAAATGCTTGGGGCCAGAGGCATCAGTGGTAATATAGGGCTGGTTGATTTCGGTTTCCGCGGCGCTCGAAAGTTCGTGCTTGGCTTTTTCCGCGGCTTCTTTAATGCGCTGTAAAGCCAGCACGTCCTTGGCTAAATCAATGCCTTGGTCTTTTTTAAATTCAGAAATAATCCATTCAATAATAATCTGGTCAAAGTCGTCGCCACCCAAGTGCGTGTCGCCATTAGTGGCTTTGACTTCCACCGTATCAGCCGAGACTTCCAGCAAAGAAATATCAAACGTGCCGCCGCCCAAGTCGTAAACCGCGATTTTTTCGTCTTTCTTTTTATCAAAGCCATAAGCCAAAGCCGCGGCCGTGGGCTCGTTGATAATGCGCATCACTTCCAAACCCGCGATTTTACCCGCGTCTTTAGTGGCTTGGCGCTCGGCATCATCAAAATAGGCCGGCACCGTGATAACAGCTTGGGTAATCTTTTCGCCCAATTTGGCTTCGGCATCAGCCTTAAGCTTGCCCAACACCATGGCCGAAATTTCCTGCGGCGAATATTCTTTGCCATTCATTACCACTTTCACGGCCGGGCCGGACTTAACCACCTTGAACGGCAAGGTTTTCATGGAGCGCTGGACTTCGTCGTCTTCGAACCGACGGCCAATTAAACGTTTAATAGAATAAAGCGTGTTGGCCGGATTGGTCACGGCCTGGCGCTTGGCGGCTTGGCCGACAATGCGCTCGCCGGACTTGGACACCGCCACCACGGACGGGGTAGTGCGGTTGCCTTCAGCGTTTTCCAAAATCTTGGGCTTGCCGCCCTCGATAATGGCCATAGCCGAGTTTGTAGTTCCTAAGTCTATACCGAGAATTTTACTCATA
>CAYILY010000001.1:27979-33378 GCA_964364395.1 uncultured Gammaproteobacteria bacterium
ATTAAACGATCTTTCATTTTATAACCAATCTGCACTTCTTTGGTGATTTTGCCTTCGGCTAGATCGGACGGCTCATAGCCAATGGCTTCGTGTAGATGGGGATTAAATTCTTTGCCAATACATTCAATTCTTTCAATATCCAAAGTTTTGAGCAGGTCATCCCGTTCTTTCTGGACTTGGAACAAACCCTTGGCCCATTCGGAATCTTTAATCTCGGCCGGAATGTGTTCGAGCGCCAGTTCAAAATTATCAATCACCGGCATAAACTTGGCAATCATTTCCGCGGCCGCGTATTCCGCCATCTTGCCCATGCGTTGGGCGTATTCCTTTTCCAAGTTATGGTAATCGGCCTGAGCGCGCTTCCAACCCGATAGATACTCCTCGCATTTGGCTTTTAACTCATCTAGCTCATTATTTTCTGGTTCAATGTTTTGATTCATAATCTACAGCGACCCGAATCTACGAATTACATCCGAATGACACGAATGAAAATTCGGATAATTCGGATGTCTATTCGGGTTATTCGGATCGCTCCAATAGTTGTTTAATAAACTTCACATACGCGATATTCCCGGCATAGTCCATGCGCATGGGGCCAAGAATGCCAATCATGGCGCGCTGGTTATTGAATGCAAACGTGGCCACTATACTGCCGCACTCCTGGCCAAACGGATTTTCACTGCCCAACAAAATGGAGACATCATCATTCATATCTTGCTGGACTTTGGCCATGGTTTCATCCAAATGGTCAAAGACCTGCGACAGGCTAAGCACCAAATCATGGCTCATAAACTCCGGCTTGCTAAAAACATTGGAGAGGCCGGTGTGATAAATATTGTTCGGCCCAAAAGAAATCAAGACGGCTTCATTAGCCAGTTCCGCGATTTTCTTGGCTAAAAACTTTACCCCATCCTCCAGCTGATCGCTGTCTTTTATAATTTCCGACAAAGTTTCTTGCCGCTTAGGGGACAGCTCTTTGTTAGCCAATATATTTTCAATGTAAAAACGATAGCCTTTTTCGGTCGGGATCCGGCCGGCCGAAGTGTGCGGCGCGCGGATAAATCCGGCCCGTTCCAGCTCCTGCATTTCGTTCCGCACCGTGGGGCTGGAGATATCCTTCATGTATTTTTCCACGATCAAGCTTGAGCCCACGGGTTGAGCCGTGGCAATATATTCCTCCACAATATGCTGTAAAAGCTTAGATTGGCGGGATTCCATAGAAACGGCTACGAATTATGCAAATCCTTGCGAATAAATGCGAACTCTACATTGGTATAAATTCGTATTAATTCGCATAATTTGCAGTTTATTTCATATTATATTAACTATTATCACTCGTCAAGGGGGAGTGATAATAACAAAAAACCCGAGGGATGTTATCCTCGGGCTTCTACTATAGAGCAATTGTTGTGGACGCTTACTTCGATTCCTCCAATGGTAAGTCGTCTTCGTCCTCGTCTTCACTTTCTTCTTCAACCACCAGGCCGATATCATGATCAGCGACTTCCTCTTCTTCGCCAACCAGAGCCAACGCTGTCTGTATCTCCGTCTGGCTCAAAATCTCCCCTTCTCCCAACTTCCTTTGGGCATGGAAGTAGGCCGCCAGGAATTGGGGAATCTTCCAAATGTAATCCAAATCCGGATCAGAGCCGCCATGCGCGGTTTGCGCCAGCCTCACATCCGCACCCGCCTTATTATCAATCTGGTCTTCCAGCGCGTCGCGGACATTTTCATCAGCTACGGCCGCCAAAGCCTGGCGCATCGAAACGGCTTCTTGGTGGCAGTAAAACGCCGCGATCATAGTCTGCAGGTTAGCCTGCATCTGCCGCGCGTGCTCAACCACCTGGCCAGTTCGCGGGCTACCTTCCACAGTGGCCCTAGCCTCGAAGTAGACATAGAGATCGCGCACCGCGGCCAGCACCAGCGGAAAATCTTCTGGTGTGATGGCTTCGTCAGTGTTAATAATAAAGGGCATAAAACAATACCTCCGTATTGTGGGGGAAAGCAATGTTTCTCCTGCCCACTAATCTAGCAAATCTGGCAAAATATACAACTTGCCAAAAAAGCAAAAATCAGCTATGACTACAGCATAATCTTGGTTCCTTTGCCCTTTATAACCCTTCACGCGGAAGGTGCTTATGGAAACCGGCGAGTTATTAGCTATTTTAGTACTGGTTATTTTCTTAGCCATACCTTTAATCCTAGCGGCCGTGGCGCCAGAGAAAGTTCGCGCCCTGATGTCCAACCAGACATCTCAAGAAAAACCAACCGAAGCCGACTCAAGCCCGGACCCGAACAAGCCCAAAACCGCGGCCTGAAAAAAAATGGCCAAATAAAAAAGCCCTGCGGAGAACATCCCGCGGGGCCTTATTTTTTTACTGCAACTGTGTATAGACTGACCGCCTAGGATAGGTGGTCATAATGTTCCTGCAATTTGTTCACTCTGACAGGATGGCGGAGTTTTTGCAGAGCCCTCTCCTTGACTTGCCGGACTCGTTCGCGAGTTAGACCATAGTGTGCGCCAATCTGCTCCAGGGTCATGGGTTTGCGGCCATCCAAGCCATAATACATCCGGAGTATATCCGCCTCTCTTTCGGACAGCTGGCTCAAACTACCGTGTATCGATGCCTTGAGCTCTGCATCGGCCAGCTGTTCGTCAGGGTCTGGCAAGGACTCGTCCGGTAACATATTGCCGAGATTTTCCCGATCTTCATCATCTTTCAGCGGCTTATCAAGAGATGTCGGCCGCTGGCTCAAGATGGTGAGCAGATCCATATCTTTGGACTTAATCTGCAACTCCGCTGCTATCTCGTCCAACTCCGGCGGACGGCCTAATTCCTGCTCCAGCCTGGTCATGGCCTTGTTCGCCCGCGTCAGTTCCCCGATGCGGTTGAGGGGCAGGCGCACGATGCGCGACTGCTCGGCAATGGCCTGCAATATGGCCTGGCGGATCCACCACACGGCATAGGAAATGAATTTGAAACCCCTGGTTTCATCAAAACGCTTAGCCGCGATGATCAGGCCCAGATTGCCTTCGTTGATTAAGTCCGACAAAGGCAATCCCAAATTCTGGTAGCCCTTAGCCACGCTGACCACGAACCGCAGATTAGCTTCGACCAAAACACAGAGCGCCTCTTCGTCTCCCTGTTTGATAAGTTTTGCATTGGCCGCCTCCTGTTCGGCCGAAAGCCCAACTGAACGCTCGATATCGTGAAAATACTGGTCGATTAGAGTGTCTGGCCTTGTTTGTGCCATGTCCAAATCTCCCCGACAGAGTTTGGGTTAGGAAATATTTTTCAAAGACCGAAATAACTTTATAACCTACACCCCCAGCGGCAAATCGTCAATCTTCGCCGCCAGCGCCGCATCCGACTCCGTCAGGCCGTTTATGCGGTGAGTGTAAATTTCTATTTCCACGTATTTAAAAGAAAACTTAATATCCGGGTGATGGTTCACTTGTTCCGCCAATTCTGAAACTTTATCAACAAAAAATTTCGATTCCTTGAAATTTTTAAAATCCCAATGGCGGAATAATTTATTATCTTTGATTTGCCAAAGAGGCAATTCTAAAAAATACTGATTGATTTCCTCAGCAGATAATTTGCGCGTATCAGCGTCGTTAATTATACGTTGTGATAATTCGCTCATATGTTTTGTTGTCATTCCCGCGAAGGCGGGAATCCAGTTCTTTCATTTTTGGTGGATCCCGGGTCAAGCCCGGGATGACAGACCACGTTACCACCGCCCGCTCGCTCCTCCTCCTCCGCTCATCCCCCCGCCAAAACCGCCCCAGCCACCGCCTTTGTCCCACGGGTGCTTGCCCCCGCCCATCCACCACAAGCCATGGAAATTGCCCGTGGCCGCGGCTTGTTTGTATTTTTTAGAAACAATGTAATCAAGGAGCAAGCCGCCAAGGACTAAAATCGGCAGAGTAAAAATCATAGACCAAACCAGCCAAATAATCCCCCCGGCCACTGCGCCAATCACTCCACCGGCCCACCAAGATCGGGAGCGTGCTAGAATTGAAGTGAGCCACATAAATAAACCAATCACTACCCAAAAATAGTCACCTGACCACCCCCTAACCCCCTCCTTAGTAAAGGAGGGGGAACTTGGTTCGAGCGTACCGCCAATGGCTTGAGTTATCCCATCTAATCCGGCTTTTATTCCGCCCGCGTAATCGCCAGCCTTAAAATAGGGGGGCACAATATTATCCACAATATTCCCGGACTCGATATCAGTTAAAGCGCCTTCCAAGCCATAACCAACCTCGACTTTCATTTCGCGGTCTTTCAGGCTGATTAAAAACAACACGCCATTGTCTTGGCCTTTTTGGCCAATGCCCCAGTCTTTAAAAAGTTTTTCCGCGTAAGTATCAATGGTTTCGTCTTTTAATTCCGGGATTATTGCCACGGCTACTTGATGGCCGCTGGCCTGCTCATAACTAATTAATAATTGTTCCAAGCTGGATTTCGCTTCCGCGCTCAAGGTATTGGTGAAATCATTAAGATGACCTTGGGGGGAACCGGGCGATTGATAAGCGCTGGCAACTATTGGAAAAAACAATAGTAGTGTGAATAATATTTTTTTCATGCAAAGACAAAGTTACAAGTTTCGAGTTACAAGTTACAAGAATGCGCACTTTTAATGAACATCTTGTAACTTGAACCTTGTAACTTGAAACTCATTCATTTATTTCGTAAAGTCAACGGTCGGTGCCTGTTCAGCTCCAGCCGCCGCTTCAAACAAATTGTGTTTGTCAAAACCAAACACCCCGGCCACAATATTCTTCGGGAAAGTGCGGATAGCGACATTAAAAGCTTGGACGGCTTCGTTGTAGCGCATGCGCTCCACGTTGATACGGTTTTCCGAGCCTTCGAGTTCAGTAATTAAAGCTTGGAATGAGGCTTGGGATTTCAAGTCCGGATAATTTTCCACTACCACCAATAACCGCGCCAAAGACGATTCCACTTGGCTAGCCGCGGCCGCGCGCTGGTCGGGCGTGGCGGCGCCAGCATATTGGGATCTTGCTTCGGCCAACTTGGTAAACACGTCCAAATCCTGCTTAGCCGCGCCTTTGACGGTAGCCACAATGTTCGGGATTAAATCCAAACGGCGCTGGTAAACGCTTTCCACATTGGCCCATTGGCCTTTTACGGCTTCGTCGCCTTTGACTAAGCCATTATAACCCGACAAAAACCAGAGTCCGACTAGCACTATAATACCTATGATAATCCATGATTTCTTTAACATAAAATTTTCCTTTCTTGTTTTTAACAATTGACATGTGACAATTGACTTCGTAAAAACAATACTCGATGCGTTCTGGTCAAATGTCAAATGTTAATTGTCAAAAGTTATTAAAGTAGTATACCAATTATTTGCCATTTTGCCAATAA
>CAYILY010000002.1:0-28312 GCA_964364395.1 uncultured Gammaproteobacteria bacterium
TGAGGAATACATTAAAAAGCTGGGCGCTAATCTTTCCACCACAGTCAATACTTACAACACATCTTATAAAGAGCTGGGCAAAATTGATAAAGATGTTATGAGCATTACGGCCCGGAGCGAGTCTATGATCGCGCCCCAAGCCCTGCCCAGGCCGACTGTGGACAACGATGAGTAAAAATGGGCGAGTATAGCAGGAATTATCCAGAAAATCAAGAGGTTCTTAGACCATTGACACAAAACCTGGCTCATAGGAATATACAGTATGAACGACAGGCAATATTATCTATTTGGCTTGCGTATTGCTGGTGATTTTGGCTTAACCATCGCAATACCGGTTGTCTTGTTAGTGCTGTTAGGTCGTTCTTTGGACGAGCGCTATCAACAGGGTTGGTTGTTTACGGTTTTGGCCTTTATTTTGGCGGCTTTGATATCAGGCACGATTATCTACCGCAAAGCCAAGAAATATGGCCAGGAATACCAGAAATTGGACGAAAAGAAATAATTATGGAATTTCATATACCTACATTAGCGCCAGATGTTGTCTTCCAAATCGGAAGTTTTGACATTACCAATACTATTATAAACGCTTGGCTGGCGATAATTATTTTTTTAGTGATTGGCATATTTGTCCGGTTCCGTTTGGCTTTGCGGCCCGGCGGCTTACAGAACGCTTTGGAATTTTTTTTGGAGACCATACTTGGTTATTTTGACCAGGTAACCGGCGACCGAAAAAAAACTTTAAAATTTTTGCCCATCGTGGGCAGCGTGTTCTTTTTTATCCTGCTCTCGAACTGGCTGGGGCTGTTGCCTGGTACCGGCAATTTAACCTGGCACCATGAATTTGTCCTGCGGCCAGCCAACACGGATTTGAATTTGACGGCGGCCATGGCCATTACAACCGTGGCGCTCTCGCATATTTACGGATTAATCACGGTGGGTGTTTTTACTCATTTGAACAAGTTTATCCAAATTGGCAATGTGCTAAAAAGTTTGAAAAAAGGGCCAGTGGCAATTTTTACGGCCATTATCGAGCTGGGCGTGGGCTTGATTGAATTAGTCAGCGAATTGGCCAAAGTACTATCTTTGTCTCTGCGGCTTTTTGGCAACGTGTTTGCCGGCGAAGTCTTGCTCTCGGTGATGATCAGTTTGGTGGGATTGGTGGTGCCGGCGCCGTTTATGCTCTTGGAATTATTAGTAGGCGTGGTGCAGGCCGGCGTGTTCGCTATGTTGGCCTTGATGTATCTAACGGTCATGACCACCGCGCCGGTGCCTGAAGAAGCGCATTAAATAAGTAATTAATAAGAAAGGATAAATAATATGGAACATGAATCAGTCGTGGTACTGGCTAAGGCCTTTGCCATCGCCGTGGGCGGCTTGGGACCGGCCCTGGCTATCGGCCGGTTAGTGGCCAAAGCTTTGGAATCAATCGGCCGCAACCCAGAAGCGGCCGGCAAGGTGTTTGTGCCGATGTTATTAGGCGCGGCGTTTGCCGAATCGATCGCCATTTACGCCTTGGTGGTGGTGTTCACTTTGAAGTAATTTTACGCTGGGCCGTTCGGTTTTCGGACGGCCTTCATAAGATTATTTTTTATGGAAATATTAGATTCATTTGGTTTAAACTGGCATTTATTTTTGTTCCAGCTGGCGAACTTCGCCATTGTGGCCGTGATTTTGTGGTTTTTGATATTAAAACCTCTTTCTGGGAAATTGACGGAGCGGCAAAAATTGATTGATGACAGTTTAGATAACGCCAAAAAAATCCAGGATGGCTTGGCCAAGTCAGAAGCGGATTATAAGACGCGCATGCAGGAGGCGCGTTTGGAAGCGGAAAAATTACTGGAAGCGGCCACCGGCGAGGCGGGCAAATTGTCCGAGGAATTGAAAGCCAAAGCCAAGCGGGATATTGAAACATTGGTTAAACAGGCTAAGCACAATAAACAGGCGGAAAAAGGCGAAATGATGGCGGCGTTTAAAACCGAGGACGCGCATTTGGTGGGTTTGGCTTTGGAAAAGCTGATTAATGAAAAAATGACCGCGGAAAAGGATAAAAAGTTAATCGCGGATGTCGTTGCTAAATTGAATAAGTAGTAGTCATTCTGGAGCGAAACGAAGTGGAGCGATAGAATCCATAATGGATCCTATCGGCCTACGGCCTCCAGGATGACCATCCAAATATGAACAAATCAAGTCACAAAGCTTATGGCCGCGCCTTGTATGAATTAACCTTAGATAAGCGCGCGGCGGGTTTAGAAAAAGCCATCAAGAATTTTGTGGCGCATTTGGCCAAAGCGCGGATGTTAAAGCAGGCCAGCGCGATAATCAGCGAGTTTACCCATTATGCCAAAGCCCAAGAGGGGATTGTGGAAATTCAAATCCAAAGCGCGCGTGAATTGCCGGCTGCGGCTCTCAATCAGGTAAAAAAAACTTTTGGAGAAAAAGTGGAGGCTGTGAGCGTTGTGGACGAATCATTGCTGGGCGGCGTGGTGATTAAGACAAAAGACAGGATTTTAGACGGCAGTTTAAAAACGCAATTGCGTAATTTACAAGTAAAATTATCATCCTAAAGTTTATTAGTTTAATAGTTGAATACTTAGAAAATTTTTAAACTATTAAACCAATAAACTATTAAACTCTTTTATGTCAATAAACACGATTGTTGAACAATTAAAAAAGCAAATCAGCGAATTCGAAAAAGCCGTTGAGGTTGAGGAGGTGGGCGCGGTAATCGAAGTCGGCGACGGCATTGCCAAACTCTCTGGCTTAACGCGCTGCCAATCCAATGAGATGTTGGAATTCCCCAATAATACTTTTGGCGTCGCCCTCAATTTAGAAGAAGAAACCATTGGCGCCGTACTTTTGGGCGAATACGCCCATATTAAAGAAGGCGATACAGTTAAGCGCACGGGGCGTATTTTATCCGTGCCCGTGGGCGAAGAATTAATTGGCCGCGTGGTGAACCCATTAGGTTTGCCAATTGACGGACTAACTCCGATAAAGTCTAAAAAATTCTATCCGATTGAGCGCATTGCCCCGGGCGTTATGACCCGCGAGCCCGTTAGCCAGCCGGTGCAGACCGGCATTAAAGCCATTGATGCCATGATCCCCATTGGCCGCGGCCAGCGTGAACTGATTATTGGCGATAGGCAGACCGGCAAAACCGCGGTGGCGATTGACGCCATTATCAACCAAAAAGGCCAGGACATGATTTGCGTGTATGTGGCTATCGGCCAAAAAGAATCCAAAGTGGCGCGTTTGGTGGCTAAATTAAAAGAGACCGGGGCCATGGATTATACTATTATAGTATCAGCCGGCGCTTCGGATCCAGCTTCGCTTTTGTATATCGCGCCCTATGCCGGTGTGGCCATGGCGGAATATTTTATGGATCAGGGCAAAGACGTGCTGGTTATTTATGACGACTTATCCAAGCAAGCCTGGGCTTACCGCGAAATTTCGCTGCTTCTGCGCCGCCCGCCGGGCCGTGAAGCTTATCCGGGTGATGTGTTTTATTTGCACTCTCGTTTGCTGGAACGCGCTTGCCGCCGCAATCAGGAAGCGGGTGGCGGCTCCATCACGGCGTTGCCGATTATTGAAACCCAGTCCGGCGACGTGACGGCCTATATTCCGACTAATGTTATTTCCATTACTGATGGCCAAATTTTCCTGGAAACGGATTTATTTTATCGCGGCATCCGTCCGGCTTTGAACGTTGGTATTTCTGTCTCCCGTGTCGGTTCAGCGGCGCAGATTAAACCCATGAAAAAAGTGGCCGGCAAAATGAAACTGGCCATGGCCCAGTTCCGCGAAATGGAAGCTTTTGCCCAGTTCTCCAGCGACTTGGATCCGGAAACTAAAAAGCAGATTGATTTGGGCCAGCGCTTGGTGGAAATTTTAAAGCAACCCCAATTCCAACCCATGCCGGTAGCGAACCAGGTAGCGGTGATTTATGCCATCTCCAACGGCTATGCCAATAGCATCGCCGTAGCCGATATCCGCGACTGGGAAACCAAATTCCATGACCATATGAATAAAACCCATAAGCATTTATTAGACAAAATTGGCAAAGCTGAATGGGATGAAAAGATAGAGTCAGAATTAAAACAGGCCTGCCAGGATTATGCCGCTTAATACTAAAACAATTAAGCGCCGCATCAAGTCCGTGGGTTCGACCAAAAAGATCACCAAAGCCATGGAAATGATTTCGGCCGTGAAAATGCGCAAGGCCGTGGCCAATGATTTAGCGAGCCGCGCCTACGCGAATTTAGCCTGGCAAATGCTTTCGGATATTGCCGCCAAAACTACCATTGCCTATCATCCGCTTTTGGTGCGCCGGAGCGTGAAAACCATTGGTTTGATCCTTATTACTTCGAACCGCGGTTTGGCGGGCGGCTTCTCCAGCCGTTTGCTGGCCAAAGTTCATAATTATATAAAAAAAGTGGAAGAAGGCGGGGTAAAAAAGGTGGAAGTGATTTTAGTGGGCAAGCGCGGGCAAAAAATTTACCAGCGCTTTGGCCACCAAGTGGCGGCCGCCTGGCCGAAAATTGATTTAACCACCCGCGTCGAGGAAGTATTGCCGCTCTCGCAAATGGTGGTTAGCGAATACATTAACAAAAAATACGACAAAATCGTTTTGGCTTTTATGGATTTTGAATCAGCTTTAAAACAAACTCCGCGCCTTAAACAATTATTGCCCATTGTGCGCGCTAAACAGTTTGCGCGCGGCGAGGCTAAGCGCGACTTTGAATTTTTGTTTGAGCCCGGGCCCAAAGCGGCCTTGGAAGTGCTGGTGCCCCGCTTGGTGGAAATGCAGATTTACCAGGCCATTGTGGAATCCGACGCTTCCGAGTACTCGGCCCGCATGATGGCCATGGCCAATGCCACGGAGGCGGCGTCGGATATGATTACAGAATTAAATTATATTTATAATAAAGCGCGGCAAGCGGCGATTACCCAAGAAATATCCGAGATTGTGGGTGGCGCTGCTGCATTAGAGTGAAGAAGTTTAATAGTTTATTGGTTTAATAGTATGGAGGGAAACAAGTTTAGAGATTTTACGGAGTTGGATGTTTGGAAATTAGCGCATGAGTTGAGATTAAAAGTTTATATTTTAGTGAGGTATTTGCCAAAAGACGAACAGTATAATATTGTCAGCCAAATTAAAAGATCTGCTGATTCAATTGGCGCTAATATAGCCGAAGGACACGGAAGATTCCATTTTCAAGAAAATATACAGTTTTGCAGACAAGCGAGAGGTTCGTTAGAAGAAACAAGAGATCATTTGATTTTTATAAAAGATTCTCAAATGATTAAGAAAGTTAGTAGTATTGAATATTTAATTGATATTTGTAATCAAATTAAATTTAAATTAAATGGTTATATTGGTTACTTAAAGAAGTGTAAGTTAGGAGACTAATAAACCAATAAACTTTTAAACTAATAAACTTCATTATGAACAAGGGAATAATCACAAAAATAATCGGCGTCGTAGTTGATGTTAGTTTTCCCACAGAGCTACCTAATCTCTACCATGCTTTAGAAACCAAAATGTCGGACGGTTCGACTTTAGTTTTGGAAGTGCAAAAACACATGGGTGGCAAAGTGGTGCGCACGGTGGCCATGTCCACCACTGATGGCCTGGAGCGTGGGCAAGAAGTTTCAGACCGGGGCGAGCCGATCACCGTGCCGGTGGGGGAATTAACCTTGGGCCGGATGTTTAATGTGACCGGCGACCCGATTGACGGCCAGGCCGCGCCAAAAACCAAAAAGAAGTATCCTATCCACCGCAAGGCGCCGGATTTTACCAAGCAATCGACTAAATATGAAATTTTGGAAACCGGCATTAAAGTGGTGGATTTAATCTGCCCGTTCTTAAAAGGCGGCAAGGTCGGTTTGTTCGGCGGCGCCGGGGTAGGCAAAACCGTGGTTATCCAAGAATTAATCCGCAACATCGCGCAAGAACACGGCGGTTATTCCATGTTCGCGGGCGTGGGCGAGCGTTCTAGAGAAGGCAATGACTTATACCGCGAAATGAAAGACAGCGGCGTGCTAAGCAAAACCGCTTTAGTCTTTGGCCAGATGAACGAACCGCCGGGCGCCCGGGCCCGCGTGGCTTTAACAGCCTTGGCTATGGCTGAATATTTCCGCGATGAAGAAGGCAGAGATTTACTCTTATTTATTGACAACATTTTTCGCTTTACCCAGGCTGGCTCTGAAGTTTCGGCTTTGTTAGGCCGCATGCCTTCGGCCGTGGGTTATCAGCCGACTTTGGCCACGGAAATGGGTTTGCTCCAAGAACGCATTACTTCCACTGACAAAGGCTCCATTACCTCCGTTCAAGCCGTGTATGTGCCGGCGGACGACTTAACCGATCCAGCGCCAGCCACTACTTTCGCGCACTTGGACTCCACGGTCGTATTAAACCGTTCGCTCTCGGAATTGGGTATTTATCCGGCCGTGGACCCCTTGGACTCCAACTCCACGATTTTAGACCCGAACATTGTCGGAGAGGAGCATTACCGCACAGCCCGTGATGTACAAAAGGTTTTGCAGCGCTATAAAGATTTGCAGGATATTATCGCGATTCTTGGCATGGAAGAACTCTCGGATGAAGATAAAATCACAGTCTCGCGCGCCCGCAAGATCCAACGTTTCCTTTCGCAGCCTTTCTTTGTGGCCGAAGCCTTTACTGGCACCGAAGGCAAGTATGTGCCTTTGGCCGAAACCATCCGCGGTTTCCGCGAAATTTTAGATGGCCAGCATGACGAAAAAGGCGAACAAGCGTTTTATATGAAAGGCGGAATTGATGAAGTAAAATAGTTTAACAGTTTATTGGTTTAATAGTTCGCACTGAATTTTATCACTAATAAATCATTAAACTATTAAACAAATAAACATTCATGAATAAGATCTCATTTAAGATAATCACACCGGAAAGAATAGTATTCGAGGACTCAATTGACCAAGTCACCATGATGACCAAGGCCGGTGAGATTACGGTTTTGCCGGATCATATCCCTTTGGTGACGGTTTTACAGCCGGGCGAGTTGCGTTGTAAAAAAGGGGAGGAAGAATACGCCATGGCCGTCTCGGGCGGGTTTTGCGAGGTCCGGCCGGATAATTCTTTGGTAGTGCTGGCCGACACGGCCGAGCGCGCTGAAGAAATTGATTTAACCCGCGCCGAACAAGCTAAAGCTAATGCCGAGAAGCTAATGAAAGAAGCGCGCAGCCAGGAAGGCGTGGACTACACGGCTTTGCAAGTCCTCCTCGAAAAATCTTTAACCCGTTTGAAGGTCGGGAATAAGTATCGGAAACTCCCCTAGACCTCACCCTAACCCTCTCCTTAGCAAAGGAGAGGGGACTTATAGAAAAAAGGCCGCCTCGGTTTCTCCGGGGCGGTTTTAGGTGCGGTTGTGTTTTTGGTTTGGCTCATTTTTTGGCCTTCTTGGAAAAGACCCGGACAATATAGGTTTCGTTATTGCTCCGATAGCGCCAAACCACGAGGTTTGAGTCAGCGCGGCCGCTGGCTACTCTGACGCGCCGCCAGTCACATTTTTCCAGTTTTGCCACCTGGTTGCCCTGGGCGGTAGTTTCAAACTGGACCAGATACAGATCCAGCATATTCACTTTGCCCAAGCTGGCGGGGGCCGCCAAAGTTATCACTGAATCTGCTTCGGCTTCAGCGGGAAAGAACCGGAGTGAGAAAACCGTTGGCTCGGTTTTTTTGGCTTTGGCCATGACATTGACCACTTGCCCGACTACAGTGTAGCTAGACGCGGTTGGGACTGCTTCAGCCTTATCCGTTGATGCGGGATTGTCTGCCGCCTCGCTGGACAAGCCTACAGAAAAGCCGACTACTGCCAAAAAAGCTAAAGCTATAAGAGCGAAAATGCGCTTTTTCATAAGCTCCCCACTTATGAAAAGAGTGATAGAAAGAACTCCGTTTATTGATAATGATTATTGATGTCGATAATTTCTATAGTATTATCGCCGCAGTAAATAAAAATCACTCGGTAGTTCCGAGTAAGGCGAAAACTGAAAATATGTAAATGTTTGGGTTCGCATAAAATTTAGCGCGAACGAGAAAAATAAGTCGACTCACTCAAACCTTTAGCCAAGCTTTTTAAGAAATCATCATTATATAAACCGGTCGCTTCAAACTCTTTAACTACTTGTTTTGCGTTTTTGACCGGTGGTTCAGCAAAAAAATCGGTGCTTAAAAATTGCCGTAGAAGCTCAAAACGGTCGGCAATCGTGGTTAAACGCTGGTATTCTTTTTTAGGTATTTTAATTGTTTGAGGCATAATAAGGTTAGTTTAACATAAGATTGGGTAAAATCAAGAGTAAAAAAAGAAGCCCCTCGTATCCTGTGATAGGGCTTCTAAGACTGCTTTTTATCTTTCCTCAAATTACTATTAACTAGTAGTTTAAGGAAAGCAGGGGAGGAAGATCGCGATTGTTTGCGACTCCTCCCCCAAGGTGTTCAACTCCACAACCCGGTCCAGATACCCACGACATAGCCGAGAGTACCGAGCCAGATTGGGATTGTGCTCAAACCCATGGCCGTCGTAAAACTAGACGGCGGATTCCAGCTCGGATCGATGACCTGCTCGAAGTGGCCACCCAGCCGGTAATTGCTGCTGTAGCGGGGTTGGGTGTTCAGGCCGATCACCCCGAAGATCAAGGAAGCCACGAACAGGCCGAAGGCGGTCAGGTCGCTGTTCGGGAAGTTCACCGGTCCGATTGTCGAGAGGCCGTAGAAAGCCGACAACAGCAGGCCGATGATCAGGCCTGTGACGCCGGAGTAGCTGATGCGCTCCTGTGTGGTAGTTTCGGTGGTCATGACGTCCTCCTTGTGGAGTGTTTTTTACCTCGCCGAAGCGGGGCGGTTTGTGGGGAGCGATTTTTGTTCTTTCTCCAAACTACTACATCTAGTAATCTAGAGAAAGCAGGGGAGGAGATCGCGGTTGTTTGCGATTCCTCCCCAAGCTACCACCCTATCTCGTTTGGAGGGCGCGGGTGGTTCTGTGCCTGCGGTGGTTGGCCAACAAGTCGGCCGTGCTGTCGGCCATGATTTCATCCATGGCGGCGACGAATCGACGGTTGTCCTCATTCATCCGCCGATACTGTTCATGCTGCCATGCCAGTGTCCGGTTCAATTCTTGGCGTCCTTTCTTGCCGCTGAACACCCACAGAAACATGAACTGCAAAAATTCGATCATCGGAGTCCTCCTCTGGTTTTGTGGTTTTGCCTCTATTGAGGCGGGGTTTTGAGGTGCATTTTTTGTTCTTTCTCCAAACTACTAAAATTAATAATCTAGAGAAAGCAGGAGAGTAAATCGCGATTGGTTGCGACTTACTCTCCTCATTTGTGCGAAGTCCGTGATTCAGCTTGCGAGCGACATGGCCTGGGGGCCATCCGGCTCGTTGTTCGGCTTCTTGAAGCCTTTGGTACCGAGGAGTACCGACCACCAAGTCTGGGGGAACTCGACCTGATTGGCTGGGGTCGGCGCACTGTTCGGCTTGGTCGCCTGCCAGAGGAGTCTATAGGCGTAGCCGAAAAAGAGGATGAAGCCGATCGGGGACAGGGTCTGGATGGCGAAACCATCAAACCCTCCCCACCAGCCAGTCGGCGCCATGTTGTCCAGGGTGATCCTATGGTAAATGAAGTTCACCGCGGATCCGACCATGAATGTCGACATCAGGCTCAAGATAATTTTGGTCTTGGTGTCACCCGAACTGTGCCAGTAGAACATGATCACGAAGAAGACCAGAGCCAGAGATGCGTAGAACGCAAATACTGTCTCGCCGAATTCGTGCTGGTAATTCGCGTGAGCAGCCCAGCCGTTGATGCCGAAGTTGACCCAGGCCGCCACTTCCATCGCCTGCCTGTTCCAGCCGATCGTCTTCATGATGTTGAAGTGGTCTGCTCCCATCATCATGAAGACGGTGATGAGTACCAATCCGATCACCCGCATGGCGGTCAGCTCATTGCGGACGCGAGACAGAAAGCTGTTCATCTGTGACCTCCCTTTCTTGGGGGTTGGGTTTGGCCTGCCTTTTGGGCGGGAACGGATTTTTTGGATATGTACGCTATTGATTTTCTATAAAATAAGTATACCATTTATAACAAGTCTTGTCAATGAAAATAGGCTATTTTTGGCTAAAATAAGCCTAAATATAGGAATTATATAAGGATTGTGCTAGAATAGGGTTATGTCTACCACTCAAGACCTTAATCCTGAACAGCTTTCCGCCGTTACTCACCCCAATGGGCCTTTATTGATTGTGGCTGGGGCCGGCACCGGCAAAACCACGGTTATTACGCGACGGATTGCGTGGTTGATTTTGGAGCAAGGCGTGAAACCAGATGAGATTTTGGCTTTAACTTTTACCAACAAAGCGGCCGCGGAAATGGAAGAACGGGTGGATAAATTATTGCCTTATGGCTATGTGGATTTATGGGTTTCTACTTTCCACAATTTTTGCCAGCGCATTTTAAAAAGCCATTGTTTGGATATTGGGCTATCCACTGATGTGGAATTACTGGACGACACCAGCCAATGGCTGTTAGTGCGCCAGAATTTAGAAAGGTTTGATTTGGATTATTATCGCCCCAGCGGCAACCCGACAAAATTTATCCAGGCACTGCTCACGCATTTTTCGCGTTTAAAGGATGAGGAGATTAGCCCGGAGGATTATCTTAAATACGCGGAGGAGTTGCAAGCTGGGCAGGACGATATGGAAGCATCAGGTGGCAAAAGCAAGAAAAGTTTCAAGTTACGAGTTTCAAGTTACGAGAAAGAAAAAGAAGGGACAGATCCAGAAGAAATTAAAAGAATAGTTGAAGTAGCTAACGCTTATCATGTTTACCAGCAACTTTTGCTCGAAAAAAGCAAAATGGATTTTGGGGATTTGATTAATTATTGCCTCAAGTTATTCCGCCTAAGGCCGCATATTTTAAAACAATACCAAAAACAATTTAAATATATTTTGGTGGATGAATTCCAGGATACCAACTGGGCGCAGTATGAATTAGTAAAGATGTTAGCCATGCCGGAAAATAACCTCACCGTGGTGGCGGATGATGACCAATCGATTTACCGTTTCCGCGGAGCTTCGACTTCGAATGTCATAATGTTTAGCCGTGATTATCCGGAAGCGAAAAAGGTGTCTTTGGTGCGCAATTACCGCAGCGGGCAAACGATTTTGGACGCGGCGCACGGGTTTATCCAGTTAAACAATCCAGACCGCTTGGAAGCTACGCCGGAATTACAGATAGACAAGAAGCTTATTTCTGCCACTGGTGTGGCCGCGCAAATTGAGCATTTGCATTGCAAAACCTCTGGCGACGAGGCGCGGGTGGTGGCCGAGACTATTTTGGCTTTAAAGAAAAAGGACGCTGAAGCCACGTGGAACGATTTTGCGGTGCTGGTGCGGGCTAACAGCCACGCCGAGATTTTTGAAGATATGTTTTTGGTGAGCAGTATTCCGCACCAGAACCTGTCGAGCCGCGGCTTATACCGCACGCCTTTGGTGTTAAATATCATGGCTTGGTTTAAGGCTTTGGATAATTACCACGAAAGCCCGGCTTTGTTCCGTTTGTTAAATTTGCCGTTTTTAGCCATTCCGATTGAGGACATTGTTAAACTGACCCACCACGGCTCGCGCAAACAAATATCTTTATATTCTTTATTAAAAACGCCGGAGCAAATTTATGGCCTGGCCGAAGGCGCGGTTATTAAAATAAAAAATTTGGCCAGTGGTTTGGAAGTTTTTGCCACCAAAGCCAAAACCCAAAAGCCGACCATTGTGTTGATTGAATGGCTGGAGGAGATCGGCTATTTTGGTTATTTGAATAAACTCGCGGACAGCGCGGCCGTGGAGCAGTACCGGTGGTTGAAAGCGTTTTTTGAACGTTTAAAACAAATTGAGTCGAGCATTCCCGGGGCGCATGTTAAAGATGTGGTGGAAACTTTAAAGCTGGAGATTGAGTCTGGCGAAAAAGGGGACATGCCGCTGGATATGGAGAGCGGCCCGGAGATGGTGAAAGTCATGACCATCCACAGCGCCAAGGGTTTGGAATTTAAATACGTGTTTGTGGTGAATTTGGTGGACAAGCGCTTCCCGACCATTGAGCGGAGCGAGCCCATTAAAATTCCGGAGCCGCTGATTAAAGAAGTTCTACCCCAAGGGGACGCGCATTTGCAGGAAGAGCGGCGCTTGTTTTATGTGGCCATGACGCGCGCCAAGAGCGGCTTGTTTTTTACGTCCGCCGAAGATTATGGCGGCGCGACATCCAAAAAGTTATCTAGATTTTTAATGGAATTATCGAGCTCATATCCGGAGTTTAATATCACCAAGCAAGCTTTGTCTGTGCCGGATAAAACATTTTTAATGGCTACAGGCGCCATGCCGGCGCAGGGCAAACTGCCGGTACCCACGCGGTTCTCGTTTACCCAGCTCCGCGCGTTTGAAAACTGCCCGCTGCAATATAAATTCGCGCATGTGCTAAAAGTGCCGATCCAGGGGAAATATGTGTTCAGTTATGGCCAGACCATGCATACGACTTTGCAGGAGTTTTTCCAGACATTACAACAGAAAGATAGTGTTAAGCAGGCGGACATGTTCGCGTCGACCCCCTCCGACTCCCCCTTGGTAAGGGTGAGTGAGCAGACATCGATTTCTGTTTCATTAGAAGAGCTGCTCGTTATGTACGAAAATAATTGGCTGGATGATTGGTATGAATCCCCGGCGCAAAAAGATTTATATTACAAAAAAGGCAAAGACGCCTTGAAAAAGTTTTACGCGGATATCCAGGCGCAGGTGCCCAATGTCCATGCCCTGGAGCAGGGTTTCTCTCTCAAGGTTGGCGATTATACGGTCATGGGCAAAATCGACCGCATTGATATTTTGCCTAATGATGAAATGGAAATTATTGATTATAAAACCGGGGCATCAAAAGATAAATTGCAAGCCGAGGACAAAGAACAGTTGTTGATTTACCAATTGGCGGCCGAGCAGGTGATGAATAAAAAATTAAAGCAACTGACTTATTATTATCTGGATAATGGCCAGCAAGTTTCATTTTTAGGGACTGATATCGAGAAAAACGATTTGCAGGTGAAGATTGTGGAAACCATCGAAAAAATCAAAAATTCCAATTTCGCGCCCACGCCAAATCCGTTTATTTGCAAGTTTTGCGACTTCCGCGACATCTGTGAATTTAGAGCCGACTGATATTGCTCCGGCAGTCTATTTTTAGTATAATATAAGCGATCCGAATCTACGCATGCATCCGAATGACTCGAATAAAGATTCGGATAATTCGGATGTAATTCGGGCTATTAGTATCGCTATTTAAATATGGAACACAAAAAAACCATAACCACAATGGTCATTAGCACCGTGGTTTTTGCGGGACTATTGGTCTTGGGCTTGTCTAAGATAGACCCCATTACTACGCAGTGGATTGGCTTTGCGGCTATTACCGCGGCTTTGTTTCTCTTTTTTTGGGGATTGCTCGGGACTTTGTTGTTAGCGCACCGCGTGTGGCGGAAAAAGAACCGCGCTGTGGCCCTTTCGCTCCGGCAAGCCACGTTTTTTTCTTTGTTGATCGTTTTGGCTTTATATCTGCAAAGATTTGAATTGTTAACTTGGTGGAATGTTGGCGTGTTAGTGGTGATGGCGGTGTTGTTAGAGATATTTTTTATTAGCCGGGAAGAAATGCAAATATAGCGATCCGAATCTACGAATTACATCCGAATGACTCGAATAAAGATTCGGATAATTCGGATGTAATTTGGGTCATTCGTATCGCTTTTATTATTTATGAAAGATAAGTTAGAAAAAATTCGCAAACAAGCTCTAGAGGCCTTTGAAAAAGCGACCGACAGCGAGTCGATTTTTAATTTGGAAAAAAAGTTCCTGGGCCGCAAGGCCGAACTGGCCGAACTGGCTAAGGAGATTACTAATTTATCAGCCGCGGAAAAGCCGTTGGTCGGAAAATTGATAAATGATGTGAAGCGTGATATCTCCGCCATCTTGGAGCAAAAGCGCCAAGCGCTGGGCGGCCAGAAAAATGCCGATTTCGACCATACTTTGCCCGGATTAAAACCGCAGCTCGGGCATATCCATCCGATTACGCAATTTTTAGAGAAAATCGAGGACATTTTTAGCCGTATGGGTTATGAGGTGGTCGAAGGCCCGGAAATGGAGAGCCAGCAATATAATTTTGATTTATTGAATGTCCCCAAAGACCACCCCTCGCGTGACATACAGGACACTTTTTATTTGGATATAAAAGATAAAGATAATTTGCCTTTGGTTTTGCGCACCCACACTTCACCGGTGCAGATCCGCGCCATGGAAGAGCGCCAGCCGCCGGTGCGCCTATTGGTGCCCGGGCGCGTGTTCCGCAATGAGGCCACGGACGCGGGGCATGAAAGCACTTTTTACCAATGCGAAGGCTTAGTGATTGATAAAGGTATTCGCGTGACGGATTTAATTGGCACGCTCGAACTATTCATCAAGCGCTTATTCGGGGAGTCTGCCAAAATCCGCGTGCGCCCGCACTTTTATCCCTTTACCGAACCTTCGATTGATGTGGACATGAGCTGCCTATTATGTGGCGGCGCGAGTTGCGCGTTTTGCAAAAAAAGCGGCTGGATTGAAACTTTAGGGGCGGGCATGGTGCATCCCAGTGTGCTTCGCAATATGAAAATCGACCCCAAAATCTACTCTGGTTTTGCTTTTGGCTTGGGCATTGATCGGTTAATGATGCTTTACTACGGCGTTGATGATATCCGGTTGTCGTATTCAGGTGATTTGCGTTTCATAGAACAATTCTAAATATGCTCCTACCCATTTCTTGGCTTAAAAAATTTATAAACATCAACGCCACTGCCGAACAAATCGCGGCTAAGTTGACTTTGTCCGGCAGCGAGGTGGAAAAAATCGTTAAGCACGATGCCGGACTTTCTAAAGTTTATGTTGGCCAGATTAAAACCATTAAGCCCCACCCGAACGCGGATAAATTGCGTTTGGCTTATGTGGATATTGGGCAGAATAAGCTGCTCGAAATTGTTTGCGGCGCGCCGAATATTGAAGCTGGCCAAAAAGTGCCAGTGGTGATGCTGGGCGGCTCGGTTCCGGGAATGAAAATCGAACCGCGGGATATCCGCGGCATAAAATCGCAGGGCATGCTGTGCAGCCAGAAAGAGCTGGGGTTAGGGGATGATCACAGTGGGATTTTTGTTTTACCCCCAGACGCGCCGATTGGTTTGGATGTGACGAAATTATTAGAATTAAATGAACCAATTTTAGAACTGGAAATTACACCGAATAGAGCTGATTGTTTTTCCGTGCGCGGCCTTGCTCGTGAAGTCACCGCCCTTTTCGGGCGGAAGATACAAGATACAAGATACAAGATACAAGAGTCCACAAAAAAGACCTCAACGGTTTTGTCGGTTGAAGTTAAAGACAAAGATTTGTGTCCAAAATACATGGCGCGGGTGATTGAGGATGTCGTGGTTGGTTCATCGCCCTTGTGGTTGCAGAATAAATTGCGCCAAGTTGGCATCAAATCAATCAATAATGTTGTGGACGTGACTAATTATGTGCTGATGGAATTAGGCCAGCCCTTGCATGCGTTCGATTTTGATTTTTTGTTTCCGTCGTTTTCCAGAACCTCACCCCAACCCTCTCCTTGGAAAGGAGAGGGCGCAATCACAGTGCGGCGAGCCAAGAAAGGAGAAAAATTGTTGGCTTTAGATGATAAGACTTATAATCTAGATGATTCAATGTTGGTTATTGCGGACGAAAAACAGCCAGTTGCTATTGCTGGAGTTATGGGTGGAAAAGAAAGTGGTGTTACCAGCGAAACTAAAACAGTAATTTTGGAATCCGCGATTTTTGATCCGGTTGCCGTACGTAAAACATCCAAGGTGTTGGGTTTGCGCTCCGAGAGTTCGGCGCGGTTTGAAAAAGGTTTAGACCCCGTAGCCACAGAAGAGGCGTTGAATTTGGCCGCCAAAATGATTGCCGAATTATCCGGTGGCATTATATTGAAAGGCGTTGTCTGCGTAGGGGCGGCCCGCCGAATCGGCGGGCGTGCGATTAAAATATCCACCACCGAAATTACAAATTTATTAGGCGCAGAAATTAAACCAGCTAAAATCACGTCTATTTTACAGTCGTTAGGGTTCGGTGTGAAACCCCACCCCAGCCCTCCCCTTAGTAAGGGGAGGGGGTCGTTTCTAGGTAATTCCTCCCCCTTACTAAGGGGGAGGCTAGGAGGGGGTCTAGTCGTCAAAATCCCGTCTTGGCGCGCGGATATATCTATGGGCGCGGACATTGTCGAGGAAATCGGCCGCATGGTGGATTACAATGCTTTGCCAAAAACTTTGCCGAGCGGCGCTTTGCAATCAAAGCCCATTGAACCCTTGCAATTGTTACGCCGTAATTTACAGAAATATTTAACCAGTGCTGGTTATTCCGAGATTTTGACTTACTCGTTTTATGACGAAAAATTATTAACCCTTTCCGGCGTTACCGCGGATAAGCATATTAAAGTCATTAACCCAGTGAACAGCGAAAATAAATTTTTGCGCGCTAATTTGTTGCCGTGGATGATCGCCAAGCTTTCGCAGAACAGCGCTTTGCGCGCGCGCGAGCAGTTCCAATTATTTGAAATCGGCAAAGTGTTTGTTAAGCCAAATCACGAAAAATGGCAATTAGCCGCGGGTTTAATCGACACCAGCGCGAGTGACGAAGTTTTATACCGCCGGTTGCGTGGTATTAGCGAGTTAGGCGAAATTTTTATTTATCCCAAAGGCAAAGTGCCAAACATGCGTTTCCGTTCCAGTGTCGGCGTGTTATTGGTTGATTTGGATGAGATGTTGAGAAATATGCCGGACGAGCGGCGCCAGTTCCAGGCTTTGCCGTTTTATCCGCAAGTGGAGCGCGACCTTGCGATGATTGTGCCGGAAGGAGTAAAATATAAAGAGATCGAGGAGGCGATGGAAAAGCATGATCCGCTCCTCAAAGCTGTGGCGTTGTTTGACGTTTATCATGGCTTGAACGAGGGAGCCAGCTTGGCTTTCCGCTTAACCTTTGGCTCCACAGACAGAACCTTGGAAGCCAAAGAAGTGGATGAGGCAATGGAAAAATTAAAAGACAGTTTAACAAAAAAATTAAAAGTTTTTTTTAGATAAAACAAATATGTATGAATTAAAACAAATTGGCGTGGGCTCGAGCGCCCGCGTCTCGAGCTTTGTCTTCGCGGTTCTTTATTTAATATTTTCTTTAATCGGTGTTCTGTCCGGCGTGCCAGTGCTACAGCCAGCCAATGGCGCAATCACTATTGGTATTGGCTTTATTTTGACCATTGCCATTGGCGCGGTGACGGGCATGATTGTGGCTGGAGTTTATAATCTGCTGGCCCAGTCTTGGGGCGGGCTGCATTTGGATTTCCATCTTTTAGACTGGGATGACGACATGGACAGCCCGGTGCACCATGATTCGCATCCGGATAAAAAATAATCCTCCTTCGCTAAAGCTGCGGAGGACAAGCCACTAAAATAAATACAAAATTTTTGTGATATTTCTATTAATAGTATTATTACTAATTGGCGGCTGGGCGCTATACAAAGGCGCGGATTTGATTGTGGACCATGCCTCGCACTTGGCGGCCAAGCTGGGCGTATCCACGGCCGTGGTGGGTTTGACGGTAGTGGCTTTGGCGGGCGTGTTGCCGGAATTTTCCATTGGCATTACTTCGGCCCTGGCTAATGCCAATGATTTGATTATCGGCAACGCGCTGGGTTCCAGTGTTTTAAAGCTGGCTTTGGTGCTGGGACTCGCGGCTTTAATTTATCCTTTGGCTATCCAGACCAGCATTTTGCGGCACGAAATCCCGTGGCTCCTCTTGGCCACGGTGTTTGTTTTCTTTTTGGCGTGGGATTTAACCATTAGCCGCAATGATGGCTTGATGCTCATTATTTTGGCCGTGGGGTTTGAGTGGTATTGCATCCGCACCGCGCGGCGCGATTTGCTCCTCGAGGTCGGACAAAGGCAGGTGGTCCTCAACCGCCGCCGCCCGCTCGAGCGCGGTCGCGTTTGGCTGAAGATTGCTCTGGGCTTGTTACTGATTATTCTAGGCGCTAAATTATTTGTCGACTCATCTTTGTCTTTGGCGCACTATTGGGGCGTGTCGCAATTATTCGTGGGCATGCTGGTAATTGCTTTAGGCACGTCTTTGCCGGAATTAGTGGTGACAATTATGGCGGCCGTGCGCCACCAGGCGGCTTTGGGCATTGGCAACATTATCGGCTCCAATGTCATGAATATATTTTTGGTGGTCGGAGCCACGGCTTTGATCAATCCTTTGCGCGTGCATCCGGATTTGTTGATATTTGATTTTCCGATGTTGATATTTTTTACTTTGCTGGCCTCGTTAATGTTCAAATCGCACCATCGCCTGACGCGGCTCGAAGGCGCGTTTTTGGTGCTGGGTTATGTAGTTTATTTTGTTTACAGCGTGAAATTTTGGGGATAAGAAAACCGCGCGGAGGGCATCCGGGCGGTTTTGTGTTGGGGAAGGGCATGAGGGCCATTTTCACAGGCCTTCGAAAGTGGCGTAGGCAACCGCGTTATCGCGTTCAATGCCTACGCGCAGTTGGCCGTCGATTGGCCGTTCCAGAATGAAGGAGATGGTGCCGGGTTCGCCGCGCTTGGGGCGGGAGAAGAAGCGTTTGCGGAACGCGGCACCCGTGCTATCTTCAAAAATGACCGCAAAGTCGCCCCTGATATCGCAGTTGACGTCCACCACTAAGGCTCGCTCGCGCGGTATTTTGGAATTGGTTTTGAGGTGGTCGCGATCCGGATGTTCCAAAAAAGGAATGACCAAGATTTCAAAATGATCAAGGATATGGAGCAGATCAACATCTTGGCGAACTTCAGTAATTGGTTCGTTTTGAAAAGCCGTCGCGACCAGAAAAAAGCCGCAAATGATGGTTAAGGCGATGTCAAACATGACCCCGCCTCCTTTCTTATTGGGAGTGATTTTAAAGGTACAAAGTATTATCTTATGTAATACGATACCTTGGGCGGTTTGTCAAACAAAAAAACCGCCTACCGAGCACAGGGTGCAGGGTAGGCGGGTGAATAAAGAAGGTACATGGCGTTAGGCGCGCGACTGCGATGAGTGCGCGTCTAACCAGGGTTGTCAGTCCTTTGGGCCCCATCTGACCAGCCGGTCAGGCGAGAACCCGACCGAGACACGGAAGAACTTTCCTTCCGTTCCGTTGCCCCACCAGATGCGGGGCAAATGGATTATCGTGCCCGGGATGGGGGAGATGGTGCCGCCGCCGGCCGAGATGTAGGCGCCGGCATTGGCGCCAATCGGCGGCAGATAACCTCCGACGCGGACATCCATGCTCCGGAAGATCCGGACACCTGCCTCCATGCCCAGACCAGCGCCGGGCATGACTGTGGTGGCGAACACTCCGCGCCGTCCACCACTGTAGGAGTCAAAGGACATGGACATGTTCTTGGCCATGTCAGGGAGATCATTCGTGGGCGCTCCCACGAAATATCTGGCTTCCGAGCCGGTGTAGGCGTCCTGCTGGGCGAGTAGGCCCAACAGCCAGACACCGGTGACCAGCCCCACCTGTTCGAAGTGGGCCGCGACCCCGGCCTTTTCCCGCTCCGATTCCGGCAGCAGGGCCAGCAGGGGATTGGCCATGGCAGACAGGATGACCAGGATGGCGGCGGCGAGGACTGCAGATATCTTGTTCATTTATTTCCCTTTCTAGGGATGTGCCTATCCCGCATTTGCGGGGCGGGCGGGTTTTGGAAGTACGTTGTTTGTTTTGTGTAAATACATCATACCATATATACAAAATATTGTCAATGTCAAAAATAGGCTTAAATTAGCCAATTTATTTTCCCCAATTTTAGCCAAAAAATAAGGGGTTTGGACTTCGTTTTTTGGAAAATGTGTGCTAAAATTAGGATAAGTAAAAGGAGGAAAATATATGACTAAAACCATGGAAATTATCAAGGAAAAAGCTGTGCCGATTCTTAAAGAGGCGGGTGTTACCCGCTCGGCTTTGTTTGGTTCGTTTTGAAAAGCCGTCGCGACCAGGAAAAGGCCGCAAATGATGCTTAAGGCGATATCGAACATAACCCCTCCCTCCGGTTAAATGGTTTTATGAAGGTGCGATGTAATATCTATGTAATACGACACCTTGGGCAGTTTGTCAAACAAAAAAACCGCCCGCAGTGTCCAACCGGGGCGGCGTGAATCGAAAGAGCATGGTTTTATTCCCCTTGTTACTTATAGGGCTGCCAGTCTTCTGGGTTCGTGGAGATCGAGAAGAATCCGGAGTGCCAGACGCTCCCGTCAGGAGCGTGGACCCCGATCCCGAAAGGCGAGAACGAGACCGGTATAACCTCGCCCTTGCCTTTCGTGACGGTAATCTGGTAGATTCCTCCACCAGCATTCGCGGGAATGACTCCGCCGTCCGACTTTTGCCTAATGAGCGGAACGCCCTCGGCGACCAGCTTGGTCACCACTTTATGGGTGGCAAAACCGGCGAACTGGGCTGTAGTGTCCGACCGGGCCGAGTCCAAGTTCCCCACCCATGTGGCCAGACCGTCTTTCATGGGTAGATCGGCTATCTTCTTGTCGCCGATGCTCATCACGACCTCGGAGAGGTCGGATTTGATGTTGACGGTCGCCTCGGCCAAGGCGCCGGAGGCGAGGGCCAGGGCGAGCAGGGTGCACAGCAGCGTGCGTTTCATGACTTTATCCTTTCACAGGATGTGCCTGCCTCGCATTTGCGGGGCGGGCGGGTTTTAGGAAGGTGCGTTTTTTGGCTTTTTGTGTAAATACATCATACCATATATAGAAAATATTGTCAATATCAAAAATAGGCTTAAATTAGCCAATATAATTTCCCCAATTTTAGCCAAAAAGTATAGTATTTGGACTTCGTTTTTTGGAGAAACTATGATAAAATAAAGACAGGCAAAAGGAGGAAAATATATGACTAAAACCATGGAAATTATCAAGGAAAAAGCTGTGCCCATTCTCAAAGAAGCCGGGGTTACCCGTTCGGCTTTGTTTGGTTCGGTGGTGCGCGGGGAAGAAACCAAAGACAGCGATGTTGATATATTAATCCAGCCACCCGAGGGAATGTCCTTGTTTGGTTTCATTGGTTTAGAGCATAAACTTGAAGATGTTTTGGGCCGTAAGGTTGATCTGGTAAGTTATCGGGCGATTCACCCGGTGCTAAAAGATCAAATTTTAAGCGAACAAGTGCCTATTTTATGAAAAAGACACCTAAAGTGTATTTATACGATATTATAGATTCAATCGGGTTGATTGAAGAATATGTTGATGGCAAAAGCAAAGATGACCTTCTGACCGAAAGACGGTTGCAAGATGTTATAGTTAGAAGGCTTCAGATTATCGGTGAAGCCGTAAACCGTATATCCGAAATGTTCAAGGAAATTCCGACAGAACATCCGGAAATTCCCTGGCGAAAAATTAAGGGATTGCGCAATGTAGTCATACATGATTATGCTAAAATTGATTTTGCATTAGTTTGGGATGTGATAAAGAAAGATTTACCAGAACTCAAAATCAATACCCAAAAAATTATGGAAAATTATTAACATGGCTAAAAAAGACACTAAAAAAGCCGCCCAAGCTTATGGTGCCGAGCAGATTACGGTGCTGGAAGGGCTTGATCCGGTGCGCAAGCGGCCGGGCATGTATATTGGCAACACCGCCAAAGAAGGCCTGCACCATTTGGTGTGGGAAGTGGTGGACAACTCCATTGACGAAGCCATGGCCGGGCATTGCGACACGATTACAATTTCTTTATTGCCAGATAACATGGTGTCGGTCAGTGACAATGGCCGCGGCATTCCGGTGGATAAGCACAAGGGCGTGGGCGTTTCCGCGCTCGAAGTGGTTTTAACCAAACTGCATGCTGGCGGAAAATTCGGCCAGGGCGGTTATAAAGTTTCCGGCGGTTTGCATGGCGTGGGCGTTTCGGTGGTTAATGCTTTATCGGATTATTTAAAAGCTGAAGTGCGGCGCGATGGCAAGTTATGGGTGCAAGAATACAAGCGCGGCCAGCCGCAAAAAAATGTTAAAGCCGTCGGGAACGCCAAGGGCACGGGCACGACCATTACTTACAAAGCTGATAGTTCGATTTTTACGACTTTGGAATATGATTTGCAGTATATTCTTGACCATATCCGCCAGCAAGCCTATCTAACCAAAGGCATCCGCATTACTATTAAAGACGAACGCACGGACGAACACACCAGCTATACTTTCTATTTTGAAGGCGGCATTGCTTCTTATGTTAAACACTTGAACCGCATGCACACCACTAAACACGAAAACGTGTTTTACGTGGAAAAGGCGGCCGAGGGCATTACCGTGGAAGTGGCCATGCAATATATTGAAGATTATAAAGAAACGGTTTTCAGTTTTGCCAATAATATTTTTACCACCGAAGGCGGCTCGCACCTGGTGGGTTTCCGGACGGCTTTGACGCGGACTTTAAACGCTTACGCGCGTAGCAAGAGTTTCTTGAAAGAAAAAGATGATAATTTGCAGGGTGAAGATTCGCGCGAAGGCTTAACCGCTATTATCAGCGTGAAAGTGCCGGAGCCGCAGTTTGAAGGCCAGACCAAAGCTAAATTAGGCAATGACGAAGTCCGGCCGATTGTGGATACCGTATTTTCCGAAACTTTAGCGATTTGGCTCGAGGAGCATCCACGGGACGCCGAAGCGATTGTGGCTAAGTGTTTACTGGCGGCCCAAGCCCGCAAAGCCGCGCGCGCGGCGCGCGACACGGTTCTGCGTAAAGGCGCTTTAGATGGTTTTGCTTTGCCGGGTAAACTGGCTGACTGTTCTAGTAAAGACCCTAAAGAAAGTGAATTATATATTGTCGAGGGCGACTCGGCCGGCGGCTGTTTTTCGGGTGATACCGAAATTGCTTTGGCTGATGGAAGAAATATTACCTTTAAAAATTTGATTGAGGAGGACAAGCAAGGCAAAAAGAATTATTGCTATACCATTAAATCTGACGGCACGGTCGGCATGGCGCTTATTAAACATCCTCGTTTGACTTACAACCATCGTGAAGTTGTTAAAGTTATAATTGATAACGGCCAAGAGATTGTTTGTACGCCTGGCCACGAATTTATGTTGCGCGACGGTTCCTACAAAGAAGCTAAAAATTTACAGCCATCTGATTCATTAATGCCTTTGCGGAAAAAGATTTCAGCAATCGGCGGAAGGATTACCATTGTCGGCTATGAAATGGTTTTAAACCCGGCTACGCATAAGTGGATTTTTACGCATCTCTTGGCCGATAGGCACAATTTAGAAAAAGAGATTTACCAAGAGGGAGATGGAAGCCACAAGCACCATAAAGATTTTAATAAGCTTAATAACAACCCAGATAATATAGTTAGGATGTCTCAAGAAAGTCATCTCCAGCTTCATCGCGGCCTGTTATCTAAAACACTCCATCGGCCGGACGTAAAGGAGAAGGTGGCGAGACTGCATCAAACTCCGGAGTTTCGCCAGAAGATTCGCCAGGCCATGCTTAAACCCGAGATGCGCCAGATGTTGAGCGAACGAGCCAAAAAACAATGGGAAAATGAAGAGTACAAGCGGTATATGGCCAATAAGTTTTTGGAATTCTATAAAAATAATGCTGAATTTCGAGCCGCGAACAGCCAGCTTTTGAATAATGAGCAGAGAAAATATTGGAACAGCCAGAACAATCGCCAGAAACAGTCAGCCAAAGTAAAACAGTTTTTTGAGAATAATCCGGATAGGCGAAAAGAGCTTCACGAGGCAGCTCTCCAACAGTGGTCTGACGGGAATTTGCGGCAGTGGCGCAGCGAGAAAACAAAAGAACAGTGGACCGATGAATTCAGACAGAAACGTCGGCAAGCATATAACAGAACTTATTTGGATAAGGCCTTGTCTGTTTTGTATAAAATATTGGCACATAAAGGCTTAATTGATAAAGCCGAATATCAGCGCGTGCGGTTGGAAGCCAACGACAAGAGCCTGCTTCGTTACAGGACAATCTGTGAGCGATTTTTCGGCGGCGACGAATCGGTAATGATTGAAGCCGTGCAGAACTACAATCACAATATAAAAGCGGTAGTGCCAGTAAGAGAAAAGATTGATGTTTATGATTTTGAAGTTGGGGGTACGCACAATTTTGCTTTAGCCAGCGGCATTTTTGTGCATAATAGCGCTAAGCAAGGCCGCGACCGAAGATTCCAGGCTATCTTGCCGCTTCGCGGAAAAATTCTAAACGTGGAACGCGCTCGCATCGACAAAATGCTGGCCAACAATGAAGTGAAATCTTTGGTCATTGCCATGGGCACCAATATCGGCGAAATGTTTAATATTGATGATCTCCGTTATGACCGGATTATCATTATGACTGATGCGGACGTGGATGGCGCGCATATTCGTACTTTGCTCCTGACTTTATTTTTCCGCTATTTCCCAACCATTATTACCCAAGGCCATTTATATATTGCCTGCCCGCCGCTTTATCGCGTGGAAAAGGGGAGAGAAGTAAATTATATTTATGATGATGCGGAGTTGGATAAATTAAAGACAAAGTATTTGGTGGATGCGAAGACCCCCTCTAACTCCCCCTTAGTAAGGGGGAGAAATAAGAAAGCTCCCCTCCTTGCTAAGGAGGGGTCGGGGGAGGTTGAGAGCGATGATGCAGAGGAAGGCGAAACCATTGTGACCGAAGCGCATGGCCGCATTAATATTCAACGCTACAAAGGTTTGGGTGAAATGAACCCGCAGCAGCTTTGGGAAACTACCATGGATCCGCAAGCGCGCATGATGAAGCAGGTGACGGTGCTGGACGCGGAAAAAGCCAACGAAATATTTGATATTTTGATGGGCGTGGAAGTGGCTCCGCGTAAGAAGTTTATCCATACCCATGCGAAGGATGTGAAGAATTTGGATATATAGAAGCGACCCGAATAATCCGAATTACATCCGAATGACCCGAATAAAAAGGGGCGCCGCTCGCTTGTGCGAGGGCGCCTTTTGGGTTTGATGTAGGTGCGTTTACTGCTCGTCGCGCTTGGCATCGGATTCGAGCAGGGCGTGGAAAACCGCATAAGCGGCCTCGGCCTTTGGTCCGAGAACCATATCGGCCGGCAGTTGGTGTGCGTGTTCCAGGCCGACACCCTCTTCTTCCATGACCGCCTGGCCGATGAGGCGAAAGGCAGTTCTGACCTTTTTTTGCCATTCGACGGTGGCACCATAGAGATTCCAGCACACGATTTCTGCACGGAACTCTTCTTTTACATCTTTTAAGGTCGCCAATTTGTTCTCCTTGGTTTTATCTAGTTTGTGATTAAACTAGAATTATATATTTAATCATAAATATTTATTTATGTCAACTTCTTGCATTTTACAGAAAATGGTTGTATTATATAGCCAGATTATATTTGTTATCCACAACTGCCCGCAAGGGCGTTTTTAAGATAGCGATCCGAATAAATCCGAATTACATCCGAATGCTCCGAATGAATACAAGACAGAATTAGCCTGGTATTCGGATAATTCGGATGCAATTCGTAGCATTCGGATCGCCATTTATATGAACCCTATCCTAAAATACCTCCAGGACTCCCGCCAAGAACTAAAAAAGGTCAGCTGGCCGTCGAAACAGGAAACCGTTAATTCTACGATTCTGGTGATTGCTTTTAGCGTAATTATCGCCTCGTTTTTAGGGGCCATAGATTACGGCTTGAATCGGTTATTGGAATTCTTATTGCAGAAGTTTTAAAAAGCGATCCGAATCTACGAATTGCATCCGAATGACTCGAATAAAGATTCGGATAATTCGGATGCAATTCGGGTCATTCGTATCGCAATTATTTATGTCTAAGCAAAATTTACAACAAGGCCGCCGCTGGTACGTGTTGCACACTTATTCCGGTTATGAAGAAAACGTGGCCCGCAACTTGAAACAGCGCATTGAATCGCTGGATATGGGCGATAAGATTTTTAATGTTTTGATCCCCACTGAAACGAAGATTAAAATCAAGAACGGCAAGCGCACCAATGTCACGGAAAAGATTTTCCCGGGCTATGTGCTGGTGGAAATGGTGGTGACCGACGATTCTTGGTATGTGGTGCGCAACACGCCAAACGTGACCGGTTTTATTGGCGCCGGCACCACGCCCACCCCGATTTCCGAAGATGAAGTAAAATCTCTGCAAAAACGGATGGGCGTGCAAGAGCCGAAATTCAAAATTGATATTACGGTTAACCAGCCGGTGAAAATTACTGATGGGCCGTTCAAAGAATTCGAAGGCAAAGTTTCGGAAGTGGATGAAGCGCGCGGCAAGGTTAAAGTGCTGGTATCGATGTTTGGCCGCGAAACCCCGGTGGAATTGGATTTCTTACAGATAGAAAAGATTTAACTGCGAATTATGCGAATGGGTGCGAATTCATGCGAATCGCGCCGCTTCTCATTCGCTTTCGCATTTATTCGTAATAATTAGCATAATTAGCAATATGGCAGTCACTAAAAAAGTTAAAGCAATTGTTAAATTACAAATTCCGGCGGGCAAGGCTAACCCCGCGCCACCGGTGGGTACGGCTTTGGGCCCGCAGGGCATCGCGATTCAAGAATTTTGCCAAAAGTACAACGAAGCTACCCGCGATAAAATGGGGCAGATTATCCCGGTAATTATCACCATTTACCAAGACCGCAGTTTTGATTTTGTTTTGAAAACTCCGCCGGTTTCGGATTTATTAAAGTCCGCCGCCAAGGTGGAAAAAGGCTCGGGCAATCCGAACACTAAAAAAGTCGGCAAAGTGACCAAAGCGCAAATCCGCCAGATCGCGGAAATCAAAATGCCGGATATGAACGCCGCTTCTATTGAAGCCGCCATGCGCACCATCGAGGGCTCGGCCCGCCAGATGGGGATAGATGTTGTTTAGTAAATAAAATATATGTCAAATAAAATAACTTGGATTCGTACTATCTATCTTTACTTATTTTCCCTTGTCGGTTTAGTGCTGGTGATTATCGCCGGCGTGCGGTTCATTGATATGGGCCTCAAGGCCTGGGTATTCACGGAAGCGGATAACTATGTGTATTATGATTACGCCCGCCCGACTCCAGTAGAAGGCGAGAAAACTTTTACCGAGCCTAGCAAAGAAGAGCAAGCCGCCGCGCACCAAAAGCAGATTACCCAGCAGCGCCAGCGCGATGCCTCAAACTCTTTAGCCATGATTATTGTCGGTTTGCCGTTATACTTGTACCACTGGCGCATGGCGAGCAAGAGAAAAGACGAGGAGCAAGGGTAAAATCCAAATGTCATTTTTTATTAATCTTTGTGGGAGGCTTTTCAGTCGATTAGCCATTATTACCACGAAGGAGATATTATTATGAGTAATCATTCTAAACGTTATCGCGCCCTAAAGGGCAAAATCGATAACACCAAAGTTTACTCGCTCGACGAAGCTGTGGCGATTTTAGCGTCCGGCGACAATACCAAATTAAATACAGCCGTGGAACTGCATGTCCGTACCGGCATTGATGTCAAACAAAGCGACCAGTTGGTCCGCGGCACCGTGGTTTTGCCGCACGGCACCGGCAAGACTTTGCGGGTTTTGGCTTTGACCAATAACCCCAAAGATGCCCAAGCCGCCGGCGCCTACAAAGCCGGGGGCGAAGAGATTATTAATGAGCTTAAATCGGGCGGCAAAATTGATTTTGACGTTTTAGTAGCCGAGCCCGGCTTTATGGCTAAACTTGCGCCAGTAGCCAAAATTTTAGGCCCTAAAGGCTTAATGCCTAACCCTAAAGACGGCACTGTCACGCCAGACGTAGTTAAGGCGATTTCCGATTTAGCCAAGGGTAAAGTCAACTTCAAAAACGACGACACTGGCAATGTGCATATGATTGTCGGCCGGGTGGCGTTTGGCGCGGATAAAATCAAGGAAAACATCCAAACCGCGTTTGAAGCTATTAAGGCTTTGCGTCCCTCGGGCATCAAAGGTTCTTATTTGAAAGGCATGACCTTGTGCACCACCATGGGGCCGGGGATTAAGGTTGATTTGAAATAACAACTCTGCTACACTGTTTATGAAAAGAGGAGGGTGAAATCCCTCTCTTTTTTATATGACACTGCCCTACCAGAAAATAAAAGACATGATTTTCGGCCAGCGACCCATGGTATTTGGGAGCCGCATTATCAGCGAAAACCAGATCCAGCCCGC
>CAYILY010000003.1:0-9262 GCA_964364395.1 uncultured Gammaproteobacteria bacterium
AAACATGTAATCTTCTGTGCAATTTGCAATTGAAACCAAAAAATCTTTAATTTCAGCGCGGTTGTTTTCAGCCTGGCCGTCACCGGGATTAATATCAACCAATTCGACCGCCACTTTAAAATAACCTTCGTTTGGAGTCCAATCCATGAACACGGTTGAAGTTTGGCCGACCACCACGGAGGTGGGCTGATCGCTGCCCAGAGATTTGCCGTCAATAAAAAAACGCACGGAGAGCCGAGCGTCTTGTTGCCCGGTATTGCGCACGCTGGCATAAATGCGCACCGCGTCGCCGGAGAGGGGCTTGGCTGGAGAAAATTTAATGTCCGCCGGGCTAATAGCCAAATCCGCGGCCCCCTGGGCCGCCAAAGGCAGGAATAAAAATAAGCTGGTTAATAAAGCTTTTTTGAACATACTTAGCTTTATGATACCAATCAAAAACCAGCCTGTCGAGGAGGACAAGTTAAGAGTAACTAGTTACTAATTGCTACTTTCTTAATTAGCACTTTCTCCAATGGGCGGTCAGTGGGATTGCCCGTGGTTTTGACAGCGCCAATTTTGTCGACTATGTCCTGTCCAGCCGTAACGCGGCCAAAAATTGTATAATCATGCGCTAAAGCATAATCGGCCAGCATGATAAAAAATTGCGAGCCATTGGTATTTTTACCGGCGTTAGCCATGGCTAAGACGCCTTTTTTATAGCCGGTTTTATAGGAGTTTGCGGCCGGATTTAATTCATCTTCGAACATATAGCCCGGCCCGCCGGTGCCGTCGTTGTTCGGGTCCGCGTCTTTAGATAAAGGATCACCGCCTTGGATCATAAAACCCGGAATCACACGGTGGAAGGTGACGCCGTCATAAAATCCCTTGCCCGCCAATTTAAGGAAGTTATCCACGGCCTTAGGCGCGTCCTGCGAGTAGAATTCCAATTTAATATCACCGAGACTTGTCTGCAACGTGACTGTACTCCCCGCCTCTACTGAGGAGGGGCTAGGGGTGGTGTTAGAATTAGCCACAACTTTTTTCTCCTCATTATTATATTGGTTAAAAACAGATTTTTCTTCGGATTCTTTTGAGCAAGCCGCACCGAGGAACGCAACAGCCAAAAGTAGAATTAGTATTTTGTATTTAGGCATATGTTAAGACCTGTCATCCTGAGCCCCGCCTTAGCGGGGCGTGAGGATCCCATGGTTATTAAGACGAACTGTGCCGAAACGATGGGATCCCTCGGCAAGCTCGGGATGACGCTGCTGCGTCACTTGAATTTCACTGGAATACTAACTAAATTTTGCACTGCGCCATCTTTGGCGCTAAAAGTGAACACTTCCAAAGTGCCTTTATCCGTCTTAGGTGTATCAAACAATAATAATTCCCCAAAATCGCCAAACTCACCCCCTTCCGGCGCGCCATAAGTGACCGTCTTTTTAACGATCTCTTTGCCATCAGCATCCTTCAGCAACATCTGAAAAGTGGCTTCAAAAGTCCGGGCCTGGCCCTTAACTAACAGCGGACTAGCCACTAAAGAATTAGACTGGGGCTGGCTGACTTTAATATTGCCGGACTGGCTGACAACCGGCTCGGCTGTGGCGGCGGCCTGTTCAGCGGCGTTTTCCGTACCAGGGACAGGCGGCTCTTTGGGTGCTTGCTTCCAAGCCAAGATAAGGACTAAACCAATCATGCCGACTGTTATCCAAATATATTTTGTCATGAAAAAGTTTATTAGTTTAATCGTTTAATAGTAGATAAAAAGTAGCACAATGAGCTAAATTGAGTCAACTCCAATAAACTAATAAACTTTTAAACCCTACTAAAACGCCCCAATCTCCTTCTTCAAAGCCTCTTCAACTGTAAAACTGTCTAGCGTGTATATAAGCTTGCCGTTCTCCCGCCCCACATAATACTCTTCTTTGTCTTTTAGCTTATCGCCAATAATCAAAGCGTCTTTTTCGCCGGTTTCCATGGTCAGCTCAATGCGGATATCTATTTTTTTGCCTTCTAACCCAGCTTCCTCTCGAGAAACTTTTTCATCAATATTGGCGGCATACAAATCCGAGAGCTTGGCCAGTTCGGGCCCGACTTTTTCGTCAGATGATTTTTGGTTGAAAGGCGCGATCTGTTGCCAGCCTTCGCCGGTTTTGATCAACGATAAATCCGTGTCTTTGTAGCGCCAATCAATGGCCGTAACTTTTTTGGGGTCAAACACCCAGACCCGCTTGTCGCGCCAGTCTGTGCGGTTAAAAGCCTGGCGGATGTTTTGCGGCACTAAATAAACATTGTCGCTGCCCGCTTTTTTAAGGTAAGTACTGCCAAAGCCTGGGCCTTCTTTGCCAATCACCGTGTCCACCACCAAAGTATCGCCTTGCCAGGCCTGCAAAGCAATACCAACTTTATCAACTTGCAATTCCTCGTGCTTGGCGCTGTCGCGACTGGCTAATTCGCCTTTGGGCATGTTTTGCAAAATATCTTTCAAGTCATCAATATATTTTGGGTTAACGGCATAGTCGCCCATGTTCGCCACCACCCAATCGCTTTTTTTCCTCTCTAAAATATTTTCATACAGCCCGTTAGTGCCGGTCACGCGGATTTTGGTCACCTTATCAAAATTCACGCCAAAAAACGCGGCCGGATTGCGCTTGTTCTTTTGGCTGGTCATACCTTGATAAACGCCGAGGCCAACTAAAAGCGCGGCTAAGACGCCAAGTAGGATAAAAATGTTTTTGAATTTAGAGATGGGGAGGGGCATATCTGTCATGCTGGAGCCCCGCTACTGCGGGGCGATAGAATCCATTATTTTATCAACTCATTATACAAATCTTTCCAGTCTGGATTTATTCTAAGTATCAATACTATTTTCTTTCGCCGTACCAAGTTTTTAATCTGTTTTTCTCGTATAATTGCCTGATTTACGTCATCATACATTTCATAATATACCAATTTATCCAAATCATATTGAGCCGTAAAACCTTTAACCACCTTTTCCTTGTGCTGCCAAACTCTTTTTAATAAATTGCTTGTTACCCCTACATACAATGTACCAAACGGCTTATTTGTTATTATATAAACCGAGTAGACTTTTGGCATAATACTGGATTCTATCGCTACGCCCCGCAGTAGCGGGGCTTGCTCCAGAATGACAAAACGCGCATAATATCGCGCGCTTTTAATGTAGATACTCTATGAACGAAGGTCGGCGATCAGCTCCTTGGTATCAGTAAAGCCCTTGGTTTGGCCAAACGCGTATTCTAACCGAGCCTCGGCCACCATTTCGTCAATCGTATTCGGACTGTTAACTTTTTTCATGGCCGCGGATTTTTTAGTTTTCATGGTTTTTACAGGCATAAATATCTCGTTAATGTCTGTATATTAGCACAATATTCAGCCCGAGGCAAAAACACGTACATTCTGTCCCCCCGCCTGTACCCAGGAGGGGGTTAGGGGGTGGTTTTGGCTAATTTTAGCTTAAAACAGTCATTTAACCTTGACAGAATATATTAGTTATGGTAATATATAGTCATACAAAAAAGTTCTTTTTATCCTCTTCTGGCTACTGTTTTGCGGGTTTTCTACCCATAGAGCAGTAGCTAGAATAATAAGAAGTACACCACCCAACCCTTTCGTAGGAGACAGATGATGAGACAGAAAGAGGTCAAGATACTGCTCGAAGAGGCCGCAAAGCCCGATTGCTCTTGGCAACGACGCACCGAGATTCAGTGTCAACTCTGCGAGGCAACGGCGGCGATGGGTAAGAATGGGGTCTACAAGATAAAAGGAAGAAAAGCAGCATTCCACATGCTCTTGAATGACCTCTACATGGACACCCTCAATAACCGCCCGGATTTACTGCCTACTCTCTTTCCGTTTTTCGCCGTAATTTGCGGCGACCGCAGGGAAGGGTTCATCGTCGCCGAACAAGTGGATTGGACCATCATGGACTGAAGTGCCCCATCGTAAATAAAGGGAGGGAGGTGATGGATTTGGCCTAGAATTACTAGCGTCCACGCCGACCAGTAAGTGTCGGCATATTGTTTTCACACAGGCCACCTGCGGCCAGACATCTCTTATAAGGAGAACATCTTGCACTTAAAATTCTGCTAGTTAGCCGGTACGAGCCGGCCAACTTAGGCCTAAGAGCCAGCACAACCCGACGCCAGTACTTCTCACGAGGAACTGGCGTTATTTTTTTATATCTCCACTCTCGCCTTCCGCCGCCGCGCAAAACGAATTAAACCATAACCAGTAAACAAAACCGACACGCCTAGAATATTCAGCCATTTAATCGCGTTCTTGGCGCTGTCAGACACTTCTTTAATCGGCCGGTCGGTGACGGCTTTGGAACGGATATTGATTAACTTGTCATCAGAGGACAAGGCGTCCACCAAATTCTGGAATAACACGGCATTGCTCTGAAAGCGTTTTAAATTATCATTCACCATAAAATCCGCATCCCCCACCACAATCAAGCGGCCTTTTTCGGTTGAGGCATTAAACTTTTTAATATCATCTTCAGAAGGTTTTGATGGTTTGGGGTTGGGCTTGCCCGCCGTAGCCTTGGCGGAGGCGGGGGGTGGTCCAGGAATAGTGTCTTTGGTAAACATACTTTCAAACTTGCCCGAGAGCATAGTGGCAATCACTGATGACTTGCGATCTTCGGCTTTGGCCGGGGGCTTAATTTTTTGCGGATTCATTTCAAAGATATCGTCCTGTGTCCATGACTGCGCCGTAGTGCGCGCCAAATCAATGGCTGTGGTTTTATCAGTTAATCTTTCTTTTAAAACTTCAATGGATGACGCCCAGGTAAACACCGCGTTTTCCAATTTATTAACTATCCCGCTTTCCGGGTTAAATCCGCCTTTGGGCACTTTCACCCATAGCGGATAAGGCGCAAAAAACTGCGTGGTGTCGGTGCGGAAGCCGGCCAGTTCGCTGGAAACATCCAACACTAAATTTTTATTAAAGCGAATCCCCCATTTAGCCAAGAGTTCATCAACACCGGTATTTAATTTACTGACTGATAAATCAGTGGGGTTGATATCCACCCCTTCCTGCAGGACTAAAACCGAGCCACCACGCATCAAAAACTGGTCAATACTGTATTGTTCGCGTTTGGTGAGCTGTTCGCGCACGCCCGCGATAATCAAGGTATTAATATTATCCGGCACTAAATCGCCACTCGTCACGTCATAATCGCTGACATCATATTGCCTTTCCAGCAACTGGGCCACTTGCGTTAAGTCCGCGTCGCGCGTGAAAGCTTTGCGGCCTTTTAAGAATGCCACCTTAGGCACCTCCTCGCGCGTGACTTTGCTGATAGCGGCCGCGATGTCGTATTCCAAGCTGGAAGTATCCTGCACCAAAGGAATAATTTCCTTACCATCGCCATATAAAACCGCAATGCCTAAATAGCCATTAGTAACTTGATATTGATCCTTTTCCACCACATTAAACTGCAAAGTTGGAATGCCCAAGCCTTGCGCTTCTTGGGCGACCTTTTCGTCTTTGTTCGGGTCAAAATACGTCACCGCTACATTGCCGCTGGATGATGTTTCTATTTCCCCCAGCAAGTCGCGCACATCACGATTGGTGTTAACTAAATAGCCGGGCAAATTGGCCGTAAAATAAGCTTTAACATTCACTACATCCGGCAAATCCTTGAGCATGTCTTTGGTGGTTTGGGATAAGCTATAATTTTTATCAGCGGTCGCGTCCCAGCGCGCGAACAGCTGGGCCGAGAAAATATTTAAAACTAAAACAATAATCAACACAATCACAATGGCGGTGATGGAGTTGGCTTTATTTAATTGTCGCTTTGAATCAAAAATAGACATAGTTTCTTAGTCCCCTCCTTTCCAAGGAGGGGTAGGGGTGGTTCCGCGCTTGGTTAAACGTTCACATAAATTTTTAATCTCGGACACTACATACCCCAGATTACTGAATAACTGTTCGTTTGTAAATCCATTATTCTTCAAAAATTGGTCCATTTCCTTATCTCTAATCATTCTTGACTCCAAGCCATGAGTTTCACCATCTAGCTCTATAACCAAGTCTAATTCGGGACAGAAAAAGTCAACAATATATTTATCAATACTATGCTGGCGACGGAACTTAAAGCCTAAACCACTATTTTTTAAATGATTCCAGAGAATAGCTTCGGACTTTGTTAATTGATTTCGCAATTTAGACCGATACGGCTTATAGATTTTTGAATTACGCATTTTTCGCATGCGCACCACCCCCTTCCCCCTCCTCGGAGAGGAGGGGATAACCTACTTCCACTTACGAGATCCAATCACCTGAACATTAAGATATAAGAAAAGTGTTATTGCTGACAGATAGTACACAATGTCCCGCGTGTCAAAAATTCCTTTGGTGATGCTGTCAAAATGCGCGCCGGACGAAAAGAAACGGAACAATGAGGCAATCGGGCCGCTGACAAAAGTTAAAACATTATTACTGCCGATTATAAACAAAGCAAACAGCGCGGCTAAACTCAAAAGAAACGCTACAATCTGGTTGGAAGTTAAAGACGAAATAAACAGGCCGATGCTGATATACATGGCGCCTAAGAGCAAAGCCCCCACATAGCCGGCTAAAATCACTCCCCCATCCAAGTCGCCGAGAAAAGCCAAAGTGATAGGTACGGACAGGCTCAAAAGCAAGCTCAAAGCCAAAAACGCCAAGCTGGAACCAAACTTAGCCAGCACCACTTCAACATCCCGAATCGGCAAGGTTAGTAAAAATTCAATGGTGCCGCTCTTTTTCTCTTCCGCCCAAGAGCGCATGGTCAAAGCCGGCGCGAGTAACAAAAACACCCAAGGCAAAACGCTAAACCAATTGCGCATGCTGACTTCTTGCGCCAAGAAAAACTTTTGGAAAAACAGCCAGTTGGTCACCACTAAAAATATGGCCACGAAAATGTAAGCAATCGGGCTGTTGAAATAACTGACGAATTCCCGCTTGAAAATGGGGCGGATGCGCGAGAGGCTGATTTTAATACTTGACAAATCCATATATTTATAGTAGTTTTTTGTTACCACGTTTACCCCTAAGAAAGGAGGAAATCCGTGGAAAAGGCAGAAGTCATTCAAAATCTCACACTGGTTGCGACCCACTACCGTCAGCCCACTCTCCACCATTCCGCTAGACAATGTGTGAAGGGCATAATGGACGCCCTCATTTGCCCGCCTTTAGCAGAAGAGACAATCGTCAACTTGAGCAAACTCAAGTTAGCAGAAAAGATGGTCATCAACTTGAGCGAACTTCCCTCAGATAAAGCGGAGGCCCTGCGGGAAATGTTCGGCCCCTTCGCCACTATAGTGGAAGCGCTGGCGGCGATAATGGGTGCTTGCTCTCTCGATGGGGACGAACTCACTATTCCTTGTGTGGCTCCTCTCGAAAAGGTACCGGAAGAGCCCGATCCACAAGCCATTGAACCCTATCCCACGCCTCTCGGCAAACGAGGGTAAGTGCCTAGGGCCGTAAATGATCTTACAATGTTCTGTTCTGGGCAGTCGCACAACGCGGCTGCCTCTTTTTTATTATATAAGAGCCAACAATTTTAACTTATTTTGAAAACTCTCAAAATCCGCATACTTTTCTATCATGAATCCTTGTTTTTTTAATTCTTCCATTTCCTTGGCTTCATCATCCCAAAAAACCACTTCATCCTTTGACAATCCCAGGTCATCAATAATGTATTGATAAAATTCTACTTGCGGTTTTTTATAGCCAATCACCGGCGAAGAATAAATCTTATTGAATATTTTGCCAAGCCCCATCTGTTCGGCTATATGATTAGTCCGGTACTTTTCGTTGTTGGTAGCCAGGGAACAATTTATACCCTTGGCTCTTAACTCCCGCGCGACTTCTAGGACTCGTTCGTCCGGATTATCTTCGCTTTTGAACCAAGCGGCCAACAAATCGTCAACCGTACCTTGCCACTGCCACTCCTTTACGTATTTTTTTAATTCTTCTTTTAAATCCGCTTTACCGACCAAACAATCCTGAAATTCATTCTGGAAAAAAGGCGCAAGTAATTCTTCTTTTATACCGTATTCTTTCGCCAGGCGCTTGCTAAACCAAATAGTATTATGAATAACCATGCCGTCCGCGTCAAATATCACTGCTTTAATATTCATTATGGTATAATTATATTGGCGTGGGGGTGGCTCGGTGCAGTGCTCGGCCTACCATCCAGAGCACTCGGGGTTCGATTCCCCGCATCTCCATGTCCTTGTGGATTATGATTGTTGACAAATTCTATAAATGTGCTATTATTCGGTCTAGATGGTAGGCCGAGCACAATTGCATCAAGCTAGTGCTTTTCAGAAGCCCCGTATTTCACGGGGTTTTTGATTTATTTTGTTAAACGCCTAAACACATCTTCAAAGCTTTCTTGTTTTTTAAACATTTCAAGCAGCATCCAGCCATTAGCCACCACGGTCTTGAACACAATTTCTTGCGGATCGCCGCCGCCTATCACTTCAATACTAAAACTGGCCACCCCATCCTCGTGGTCAGACAAATGTTTCACATCCCGGACAGATTCATGGCGGCCCAGAGCCTCACGCACGGCCTCGCGCTGGCCGCGAATTTTGGCGTGGATTACTTCTTTACCCCCAGCCCCGCCGGCCAATAATTCTTCGGTGGTGCCGGAGGCTACAATTTTGCCTTGGTTAATAATCACGGCCCGCGAACAAGTAGCCGTCACTTCCGGCAAAATATGGGTCGATAAAATTACTGTCTTTTCGCGGCCAATGCGCTTAATTAAATCACGAATTTCCACAATCTGGTTCGGGTCCAGCCCGGAAGTCGGTTCATCCAAAATTAAAATGTCCGGATTATGAATCATGGCCTGGGCCAAGGCGGTGCGCTGTTTGTAGCCTTTAGAAAGCTCGCTGATAGTTTTGCTAATCACGGATTGCAAGCCGCAGGCATCCACCATGTGCTTAATCGCGCCTTTTCTTTTTTCTTTAGAAATACCGCGCGCTTCGGCCACAAAATCCAAATATTCGTAAACCTTCATATCCGTATACAAAGGCACGGTTTCCGGCAAATAACCGATTTTAGCGCGCACGGCCATAGGGTCATCCTGGATATCTATGCCATCAACTTTGACTGTGCCTTGAGTCGGCGCCAGAAAGCCGGTGATAATTTTCATGGTCGTAGACTTGCCGGCCCCGTTCGGACCCAAAAAGCCCACCACCTCGCCGGTGCGGACTTCAAAGCTGACATTATCCAAAGCTTTATTTTCGCCGTAATTTTTTGT
>CAYILY010000003.1:9362-23887 GCA_964364395.1 uncultured Gammaproteobacteria bacterium
TCAAAACAAATCAAAGAATTTATTAAAATGTTTGATAACTCTATTTATTTTCAGAGCCGCCCAAATAGAAAGCAAGCCCACGAACACAAAAAAGAAAGCAAACAGCAGAACTAGTATTTCGGGCTTCAATAATACTAAAACACCTAATAAAATTAAAACCGCGCCTTGAATGCTAAAGTACCACAAGATACTACTAACGGAATGTTTAATTTCTTTCAAAAGGTGAATTTTCTCCATAACACTATTTATTATTCTTGTCATTCCGGCCTTGCCTGCCCGCCTCTGGAGGGAGCCAGAATCCATCTTTATTTTTATTGTCTCTGGATCCCGGGTCAAGCCCGGGATGACACCTATATAAATTATAACATTAAATGTCAGCTGAATCCAATATAATCGTGGTTGGGCCATCGTTAAGGATATCCACAGCCATATAGCCACCAAATTCCCCAGTCTCGACCTTTAAGCCATAACCGCGGATTAACTCAATCACCTGCTCATAAATCGTCTTGGCCTTCTCTGGACTGGCGGCTTTAACAAAACTAGGCCGCCGCCCGCCGGAGATGTCGGCATATAAAGTAAACTGGGAAATCAATAATATCTCGCCTTTAATATCCAAAATAGACAGGTTCATCTTAGCTGCCTCATCCGCGAAAATCCGCAGATTGACGATTTTCTCGACAAACTTTGGGACAATAGCCATTTCATCTTCCTGGCCCACGCCTAATAAAATATTCAAGCCTTGGCCAATTTGGCCGATAACCTTGTTATCCACCGAAACTTTAGACGAGCGAACGCGTTGGAGAATTGCTTTCATAAATTAATTTCTTTAATGGCGTAACCATTTCCACGCCCCCGACAAAAACCGCGCCCACGACTTTGTTGTCTCTAATTAATATTTTAACATATTTTTTATCATCTTGGCGCACCTCGATTCTATCCGCGGCTTTTACATCAGTATTTCCCAGCATGGCCACCAGCAAACCGCCAACTGACATGGAATAATATGTTACTTCATTAAATTCCGTGATAATGCCAGCCATGTTCAGGCCAGCAACTTTACCTTGCGCTTTGGCATTGTCCCAATTACCAACTAACTGGCCGTCATATTCTGCCACATCACCAGCCGCGTAAATGCCCGGCACGGATGTCTCTAGATATTTATTGACCACCACGGCTTGGTTGGTTGCGACATTACTGCCGGCTAAAAATTCAATGTAATGATCCAGGCCAATGCCATAAGCCACCAAATCCGCGTTGACAGTCAGACCTTGTTCGGTTTTTATTCCAGTGGCTTTATCGCTCCCCAAAACTTCGGCCACAGTTTGGTTGGGATGTACAAAAACGCCCATTGCTTCAATCTTATGGACTAACCGCATACTTTGCTCTTCATCCATTAAATCTGGCCAATAATAATTGCGGCGCAAAAATAAATGCGTTTCTAATTTGCGGAATATAAAAGCATCAATTAATTCCAAACTAATAAACCCGCCGCCAACCACGGCCGCTGACTGGGCATTTTGCGCGTATTCTAAAATTGCGTCAGAATCTTCCAAAGTTTGAAAATGAAACACGCCTTGTTTGTCCGCGCCTAGAACATTCCATTTTTTTGGCCGCCCGCCAGTGGCAATGAGAAGTTTGTCGAATGACAAAGATTCGCCATTGTCTAAAATAACAGCGTGATTAGCAGCGTCAACTGATTTAACCCACACTCCGGCTTTGACAATAATATTTTTATCCGCCAAAGATTCAATAGTTTTAATAAACAACTTTTCGCGCTCAATCCGACCCTTTAAATAGTTCGGCAAAACAATGCGGTTATACACCAATTCCGCTTCGCCGGAGATGAGCGTGATTTCGCCTTCTTTGTCCTGCTCACGGATTGTCTCGGCGGCCGTGGAGCCGGCAATGCCCGCGCCAATAATTAAATATTTCATATAAACATACTATACTTGACTATAAGGATAGGCAAGGCATATAATGCAATCTTAATTGTTTTTCATGGCTAAAAAGGAGGATTTGCCTATGTAAAAACAATCTAGTACCCAAACACGCTCTTCTAACCACAGAAAGAAGGCCTATAATGGCAGCCCCGCAGTTCAAAACACCAAAATCTCACTTCAACCGGAATGTGATTTTATTTCTCCTGGTTGCAGGCCTTATCCTTTGGGCAAACGACTGCTCTCACTTCCTTTGGTAAACACCTCTCACCCGGCTCTGCCGGAACCTGGCCAGCGAGCAAGTATCATCTGCTCCTGGCCTTATTTTTTTGACCACCCCCTAACCCCCCTCCTTAGTAAAGGCGGGGGTACACACCATGTGCAACGCCTCTAATGGCAGTAAAGCACACTTTGCCCGACCGGCATTTATTTCTACACCCAACAATTTATAAATTACGTCCTCATCAAGGACGAGTAATTCAGCGCGGGTTTTATTTTTTAGATACTCTGTAAATAAAGAAGCTGAAGCTACGCTAATAGCACAACCTTGGCCGGAAAACTTCACGTCTTCGACTACCCCCTCCGTCTCCCCCTTAGTAAGGGGGAGAGAAAGAGGAGGTCTGAACTTAATCTGTAATTTTAATTTATCCCCGCACAAAGGATTGTCTATATCCAAAACCACATCCGCGCCAGGCAATTCTCCAAAATTGCGCGGATGCTTGTAGTGGTCCATAATTTGCTCTCTATACATGGAGGACATAAAAAAAATAAAATCCAAATGTCAAAATCCAAAGTTCATTTGACATTATATTCAAACTTTAAACCTTTCTATAATATCTCGTAAAATTTTAACTAATAAATCGATCTCCTCAATAGTATTATAAACGCCAAAACTAATCCGACAGGTCGCTGGTACGCCCAAAACTTCCATCAGCGGCCCGGCGCAGTGGTGGCCGGCGCGGATGGCAATGCCTTGCTCGTCTAATAATGTGGCCACATCATGGGCGTGGATATCTTTAATATTAAAAGAAATAACTCCAGTGCGACTGGCCATTGTCTGCGGGCCGTAGATTGTTATTTCCGGAATGGCTTTTAATTTTTCCAGAGCATAGCTAGTTAATTCCTGTTCATGAGCAGCGATTTTATCCATGCCCAATTCCGACAAAAATGCTATGGCTTCGGCCAAGCCTACGGCGCCGGCAATATTCGGCGTGCCGCCTTCCAGTTTTTCCGGCTTGGGACGCCATTTTGTTTCATTTTTTGTCACTGACAGAATTGTCCCGCCCCCAGATAAAAACGGCGGCAATGAGTCTAAAATATCGCGTTTGCCATAAAGCACGGCAATGCCGGTAGGGCCATATAATTTATAGCCGGAAAAAGCGTAAAAATCACAATCCAAATCTTTCACATCCACCGCCATATGCGGCACTGCCTGCGCGCCATCAACAAGGGTAACAATACCCTTCTCTTTTGCGAGCTTAATAATTTCTTTGACAGGATTAATTGTGCCCAAGGCATTCGAGACATGGGTCAAGGCGATTAACTTAACGCTATCACCAATAACCCCTCCCCAGCCCTGTTCGCTGTTAGCTATTAGCTGTCCGCTCTCATCAATTGCTATCCACTGAAGCTCAATGCCGATATCAACAGATAGTATTTTCCAAGGTAGTATATTCGAATGATGTTCCAGTTCAGAAATTAAAATTATATCGCCCTTTTTCAAATTTTTCCGCGCCCAAGTATAAGCTACCAAGTTAATGGCCTCGGTGGTATTTTTCACAAAAACAATTTCATCTTCATCCGCGCCAATAAACCTAGCCACTGCCTCGCGTGCGGCTTGATAACTCTCGGTGGATTTTTGGGAAAGGCTGTGCAAGCCGGAGTGAATATTGCCCCGCTCGCGTCCTTCCCATTCCAACATCCGCTTCATGACCCGCTGGGGCATTTGCGCCATGGCGGCATTATCAAAATAAACCAATGGCTGGCCATTGATTTTCTGCTCTAAAATTGGAAATTGTTGCCTAATTTGTTGTATATTTAACATAACAAGGGGATTTTAGCTTATTATTGCCAAAACATCAAAAAAGTATTATTATAACAGGCTTAAATTAAAAACTTGAACCTTACAAACCAGGAGACTAGCTATGTTACGGCCAACTATCGCCCAAGCTTTAGAATTTCATCTGGTTCCGGATATTCTGCGCCAGCAAGGCAACATGAGATTCTATTGGATCGAACTAAGATTATGCCTGACTGATCCAAATACTCCGGCGCACCGAAAAAAAAGAGATAAATTGCTGGCAGAAACCAATACGGCTGACCAGCTAAAAGCCAGCATAATAGAAACCATTATTTCCAGCCAGTTTGAGTTTTTGCTGGCCATGGCTTACAAGGCCAATAGCGACGCCAAGATTCACGATCAGAAGCGAAAAATTGAACCACTAGGCTACCGCTTTAAAAGTTTTCTGCTCAACATCTTGGTTCTGGTGTTTGCGGAAAAGTTTAAAATAGTGAGCGAGCTCGCGGCAGAAGGCAATGATCCTTGGCTATCCGTTCAAAACAATAAGGAAAACGGCATGAACTATGACCTGTTGTTTTTTACGGGTTTCGCTTTTTCCTTTTATTCGCCAACCAACCTACGCCGCGCTACCGCGCCAAAGGGCTATGGCATCGGTTTTCATATGCCCAAAAACCACGCGATAGATCCAGTAAAAAAAATCGTGGCTGATCTGCACGCCACAGGAGAAGCGTGCGCCTTTTAAAAAAGCCATTGCACAAAAAAACCGGCGTCCCTAGGGATAGCCGGTTTTCAATTTTAACCTCCTGGTCTATTTGGAAACAACAATTATGACCTTCTCGCCCGTGAGCATCTCCGCCTCATTAATAATGCCACTATAACCACCGTTCTCTCGGGGCGGCACGCCCGCCATAGCTTTAGCGGCGGCTGGCCAATCGTGGACAGCGTTCAGTAAATCTTGATATTTATAAACAAATTCTTCGCCCTTGCGCGTGCCCGGATCATTGGTAATAAATTTATCCGGGGTATAACCGCGGATAACTAACATGTGATAGAGCGGTCCGCCATTGCGAAAATTCGGATTCGGCAAAACCTTGCCCGCGGCCGGAACTAGTACTAATTTATTTTGGCTAAGATATTTTTTGATATTATCCACGCTGACATCGCTGTCTACTTCCGCCCGCAGGCCAAAATATTCTTTGGCAATAACCACCACTTCCGCGGCTGTGGTGTCTTCGTAATAACCAAATTTTTTAGTTTCCCAATCGACTAAAATTTTAATCCGCTCATCCATCTCGCCTACTGTCAGGCTTCGCTTATTAAAAAACGCATCAGCCATAATCAACGACGCTTCTTCACAGGCTTCTTGGTAAGGCATGCCCCAGTCAGAGGTCGGGGCCTGGGATTGGAATGGCACAGCGAGGCTATATTCAAGTGGAATTGTGGTGCTGTCATTGCGAGGCAGCCCGCCGATTCGGCGGGCGACCGAAGCAATCCCGTCTTGATTCTGGGATTGCTTCACTTCATCCGCCGAGGAGGCGGATTCGCTCGCAATGACATCTGAATATTGCTTAGCGCTTGGCAACTCTGGATTCTGCCAATCCAAAACAAACTCCTTAATCGAAATACGATAAATCCACAATATAAACAAAACTGCTAAAAATAACAGTGCGACTAGTTTTCGCCAAGTAAGAATCTTCATAACTAATCAACTATTTAACTATTCAACTTCTCAACTATAAAACTAAACAAAGCGTAAAAATATTAAGAAATATAGTAAATAATAGATGAATAACACTTATCCACAGGGCACCCCTCGACTTTCGGTTTTTATTCGGGTAATATTAAAATATTAATAAAAATAGAGACAAGTATATGACTCAAGAATTCATCCAGCTCACCCTCGCCCTGGCTCCGGCTGTAGCTATTGGCTATGCCTTGAACCACGTTAGTATGCCTTGGGATAAAAAGAAACAATTTTCCGAACGCGCAGAACTACTTGCTTTGATGGCGCGGGATGTTAAAGGCGTTAAATCAATCATGGCACGGCATATAGCCGCGGTCAATCCGCCAAAAGGCGGACTGCCGCGCCTTCCGCTCAACAATTGGAAACGAGTCAAGCACGATAAGCGATTAAAAAAATACAGTGATGAACCATTATTTCAAACCATGATTAAACAATTTACTGAATGGGAAACGGTCTAAAATTAAAATAATATATATGACTATAATTTTGCCAAAAAAGAAAAAACAAATCCTGGAATATTTGACGGATTATATTAGCAAGCACAATTTTGCGCCGACATTATCCGAGATTGCGAAAAAGTTCAAAGTTTCATCTTTGGCCACGGTGCATGAGCATATAAAATTCTTGGAAGATAACGGTTTTATCAAGCGCAGCGGGGATATTCGGTCAAAGGAAATGAGAATCATGTCCCGCCCCGAAGTGCCGGAAGTGGAAAATGTTTATTTATCCGGCCAATCCATTGCCGTGCCGCTATTAGGGTTGATTACGGCTGGTTCGCCGATTGAAGCCGTGGAAAACAAAGAAGAAGAAATCGCGGTTCCGGCCGAGATCACGCGCGGCCGGCCTTGCTATATTCTCAAAGTCCGCGGCGACTCCATGATCGAGAGCCTGATTGCGGATGGCGATTTAGTGGTGGTGGAAAAAACCGAATATGCCAAAAATGGCGACATGGTGGTGGCGGTTTTGGACGATGGCACAGCCACTTTAAAGAAGTTTTACAAGGAAAAGAACTTTGTCCGGCTCCAGCCGTCCAATAAAAACTACCAGCCGATTTTTGCCAAGTCGATCTTGATTCGCGGCCGGGTTATTGGTATTATTAGGAAATATTAATATGGGCCAACCCGACTGGTACAATATATCGCTTAAAATTTTCCTTAAAAATGCTGAAGGGAAAATTTTAGCGCTTAAAGCTGATGAGGCATCAAATATGGCCGGCTTTTATGATTTCCCCGGCGGCCGCATTGATCCCGAAGAGTTTGACACCGATTATGAAGACATAATCAAACGCGAATTAGCCGAAGAAGTTGGCCCAGATTTAAAGTATAAACTTAGTTTAAAACCAGCTTCTTTTTCCCGGCATCATTATTTTTCTAAAAAGCAAAACAAAGAAGTTAGGGTTTTATGCCTGTATTTTATGGCGGAGTGCTTGGACGATAAAATTCAAATATCACCTGAACATAGTGCTTATGATTGGCTGGATTTGGGTAAAATAAAAATCGAGGATTATTTTATCCTCGGACCCCTAGAAGCCGTTAAACGCTTTATCGCACTTTAACCCTCAACCGAGGTATGAGACGGTGGATGGATTTGCCCTTGTCCTCATTCTTGTATTCATTGCTTGCGCCTTAGGCGCCATCCTGGGCCCATATTTATGGGAAAAATAGGATGGCACAAAACACCGCAAATACGCACGGCGCTTTTACTAGGCCGTGCTCTTTTTTAATTCTTGAATTTCTTCGGCATTCAATTTGCGCCACTGGCCGACCGGCAAATCACCCAGCAACATAGTGCCCATGCGCGTGCGCTTCAACTCCACCACCGAAGCGCCAATGGCGTTAATCATCTGCCGCACCTGGTGCTTGTGGCCTTCGTGGATAATAATTGATACAAGGTAGCGATCGTTGGTTTTTTGCGAAATAATCGAAACCTTGGCCGGACTGGTTTTAAACCCGCCGGTAATATACACGCCTTGAACAAATTTTTTCACCATCTCGGCGGTGCGGGCTTTATCCCAAGTTTGCGGAACTTGGATTAAAGCTTCGTATTCTTTTTCGTTGGCAAATTTGGGATGCGTCAATTTATAAACTAAATCGCCGTCATTGGTCAAGATTAACAAACCCGTAGTATTGATATCCAGCCGCCCCACCGGCACAATCCGCTCGGTAGTGGGAATCATATCCACCACCGTATCACGCCGGTGCGTGTCGCTGGTAGTAGCTACCACGCCCTTAGGCTTATTTAGTAAATAATAAACCAGCTCCGTATCGAATAAGATCGGTTTTTTATCCACCGTGATTTTATCTTTAGCCACATCCACGCGCGTGCCGAGCTTCCGTGCCGCTTCTCCGTTAACCCAGACGCGGCCCGCTAAAATCATCTCTTCGCCATGCCGGCGCGAGGCCACTCCGGCCTGGGCTAAAGCTTTTTGTAAAACAATAAGCACAGGTTCTAATTAAATCCCAATCTTATTAATCACCACGATTTTCCGGCCGTTTAACAAGGTAAAAATAAACCGGTCGCCCAAATCCACCCGCTCCTCAAACTCCTTGCGGGCCATAATAGCATAGTTCAATTCTTTTCCGGTTTCTTTAAAATAGGCTTTGATAATTTTTTCCAGAGCCGGCTTCATGACGCGGCCGACGATAAAAATATCCACTTGCGAATCACGGTTGCCGGTAAACACGCCCGAGAGCACCAGAAAATCGATTTTGCCGACTTTTTCGATCTGCTGGATGACCTTCTGCTCGTTCAGTTCGCGGGATTTTAAAAACAAAGCCCGCAGTTCCGGCAGTAAAATAAAATCCTTATTAATGCCATAATATTTTTTGGCGTCTTTTTCCGTGGATAAAATCAACCCCAAGTCTTCAAGGTTGTCCAGTTCGCGGCGAATGGAGTTCAAGTGCTCGCCCGTCATGCGCGTTAATTCGCGGATAAAGTGTTCTTTATCGCTGGTTTCGTTCAAAAAAAGCTTTAAAAGCTTAACGCGTGTCTTTGAACTAAATAGTTGTTCAAGCATAAATTGAGGCTTTAACTTCTTTAAGCAAATGTAGTATAATACCAATGTTAGTTAACAGTCAATAAATCGGGGGAAACCAGGCCATTATGGATAAAACATACGAAAATAAATTCGCTTCCACCATTATAAAACGGCAAGGTGCCAGCTCGGGCTCGCTCCGCGTTTTTGACTGGCGCGAAAGTGAAAATAATCCTTTTTTAACCTTATTCATTGAGATTGAAACTTCGGACAAGGAAAATGAAAAAATTATTATCACCCTGGCGGAAGTGCTGGCCGATCAGTTTTTTAACGCTCCCACCGCCACCGTAGAATTCGCTTTTGAAAGCGCTTTAGCCAAAGCCAATATTTCCGTCAAAGACGCGCTGCTGATTAAGCCCAAAAGCTGGCTCAATAAAATCCATATTTTAGTCGCCGCCGGCCGCGGCCAAGAACTACACCTCTCGTCAGTCGGCCGGGCGCACGGTTTTTTGGCGCACCGCGACCAAATTATGGATGTCGTAGCCGGGCAAAACGAGAACAGCCGCGGCGGCCTTAACGCGGCCCGGACGCCGAACCCCGTAAAATTATTTTCTAACATCGTCAGCGGCCGCCTCTTAGGGCAAGACGCTTTAGTAATTTGCAATGAATCGGTGCTGGATTATTTATCGCCGGAACGGATCCGCAAAACCGCGCAAGAATTTGGCGCTGACACAGCTACCGCTAAATTCGAAGAATTGCTGGCGGCCGCGCCAGCCAATAAGCAGTTCTGCCTGGCGGTTATAAAACGGGCAGCGGCTCCAGTCGCGCCCGCGCCAAAAGAGCAAATTATTGCTGCCGAAGCCGCTAGTGAAGAAACAATGGTGGAAAAATATCTCCGCCCGGAGTCGCCCCGCCGCATCAACCGCCGGGAAGCCGGTATTCAGGCTAAAATAATGGCCGCGACTGCAAACGCCGGCAAATCAGCCATCAAGATAACCGCCCATTATTCGCAAATCGGCCTAGCCGCCACTTTAAGCGGTTTATCCAAATCCCTAGAAATTATCCAAGGCAAGCTGTCAACCGCCGTGCCGCGCGTCGGCCGGGCTCCAAAATTCCTTTTTACCTTATGGAAAGACGAAGAAGCCCGCGTTTACCATTTAACGCGTGCCAAAGCCAATTGGCAAAATAAACTAGCCAAAATCCAGGCGTATTTTAATGGCCTTAGCCCCAAGCAAAAACGGGTACTCCTCACGACTCTGGCCTTAGCTTTTATTTTTATCACTAGCATTGCCTGGCGCGCTTACGATAAATCCGCCGCCGAAAGTAAAGTTATTTACGAAAACAATTTAGGCGCTATCGCCCAAAAAATCGACCAAGCCGAAGCCAGCTTAATCTATCGCGACGAAGCGCGCAGCCGCGAATTGCTTAATGAAATTACCGCCCTGCTCGCGGCGATGGCGGAAAATTCCAACGCCAACCAGGCCGGTTATGAAGAATTTAAAACCAAAGCCGCCAATATCCAAAATACTTTAGACAAAAAGCAAGTTTTGGGCGAGCTGTCGCTTTGGCTGGCGGCCGCGGCCGATAACATTGTAAAAATAGAATCTGACTATTTTGTTTATGGCATGGAGAGCAAAAAAATCTCTAAATTAGATTTTGCCAGCTCCAGTCTAATTGACATCCCGGCCAAAACCGAGCTCAAGCCTTTTGCGCAAGCAGTCGCTTACGACAGCAATAACATTGCCCTCATTGGCGCCGGCACGGTTGATTTATTAAATATAAAAACCGGCGAAGTTAGCAGCAAAAATTTAACCCCTAGCCCGGCTCCCAGCCGCGCCTGGGCCAGTTATGCCCGCAATCTTTATGCTCTTACCCCGGCGGATGGCAGCATTGTCCGCTATAAAGAAAACGAGCTAGGGAGCCCCCAGCCTTGGCTCAAAGAAACGGTTGATTTATCGAAGGGTTTTGACCTGATGGTTGACGGCCAGATTTATGTGTTAACCGACTCGGCTATTGTTATCTTGGCAGCCGGCCGGCCGGCTGCGAACATTGCCTTGGGGATTTCCAAAAAATTGGGAGAGAACAGCCGTTTTGCTATGGATAACAGCCTTAACAGCTTATTCATATTAGACGGGGAACACGAACGGCTATTGCATTTTTCGAAAAAGGGCGATCTCTATAACCAATATTTAAGCCCCAGCCTGAAAAACGCCCGCGCCATGGCCGTCAGCGCGGATGAAAAATATGCCTATATTCTAAACGGCGATAAAATTTACCGGATTGAAATATTACCGCCCGCCTAAATTATTTAAGGGTTACGGTCGCGCCGGCTTCTTCAAGCTTCTTTTTCATAACTTCGGCTTCTTCTTTTTTTAAGCCTTCTTTGATGATCTTCGGAGCAGCGTCAACCAAATCTTTGGCTTCTTTTAAGCCCAAAGCCGTCACTTCGCGCACCACCTTGATAACACCGATCTTGGAAGCGCCAGAGGCGGTTAACTCCACGTCAAAGCTGGATTTTTCTTCCTTGCCCGCCGCAGCTTCAGCGGAGGCGGGAGCCATACCCATCATCATCGGGGCGGCAGCAGAAACACCAAATTTATTCTCTAAAATTTTGACGAGTTCAGAGAGATCCAGAACTGACATTTTTTCGATTTCTTCCACCAGCTTGGCAAACTTGGCCGGAACTACGGTTTCTGTAGATTCCTTTTGTGTGTCTTCAGACATATTAGTATCTCCTTAATTAAGTTAATTTAATAAAAATGTGTATTTGTCATTCCCGCGAAAGCGGGAATCCATCTTTTCTAAACCCTGGATCCCCGCTTTCGCGGGGATGACACTTAGTTTGCCTTAGCCTCTTTAATCCCATTAAGCACGTTCACTAAACCGCGTATCACGCCAGAAAGCGTATTGACGAAACCGCTGACCGGGGCATTGATAGCGCCAACCAATTTAGCATAAAGCTCTTGTTTCGAAGGCAACTTAGCCAAAGACATGACCGCCGCGGCATCAATGAACTTGTTCTCCAGCAAACCGCCGTAAATTTTTAAAGCGCCATGTTCTTTTTTGAATTTAGCTAAAATCTTGGCCGCCGCCACTTCATCTGCCAAGCCAAAGGCGACCGCCAAATCCGGGCCCACGGCCTTGGCATTAACGTCAATTTTGCCGTCAGTAAAAGCCTTTTGTAAAAGCGTCTTTTTAATAACCCGATATGACACTTTTTCCGCCCGCAATTCGCGACGCAATTTTTCCACTTCCGGCACGGTTAAGCCGTGGTAGCCGGTAAAAACCATGGCTTTGGCCGCGGCCACATCAGCATTGACCGCTTCTAAAACGCCTTCTTTTTGCTTTCTTGTTTTTGCCATAAAACGATACTAAATTAATACGAAATATACTAATGATACGAAATTTTCGTATGAGCGCTTTCGTATATCCGCCCAACGGGCGGTTGCGCCTTTCGCATACAAAAAATCTGTGGATAACCACAGACTCGATAGATATAGCCAAAGCTTAATAAATAAGCCTCAACCATCTCCTCGGCAGGTAATTAAGCCCTTGCGGGCGCCTGCTGTCTGCGGAATAAATAATGATTTATTGGTATATATTACAATAATTACAGAATATGTCAACACCCCCAGTAATTTAACGCAAAAACTGGTTTTTGGCGCGGTTATGCTCATCTAAAGTCCGGCTAAAGATAGTTTGGCCTTCAGGTGTGGATAAGAAGTAAAAATAGTCGGTTTTGGCCGGATAAATAGCAGCTTTTATAGCGGAAAGACCGGGATTGCCAATGGGCGTGGGCGGTAAACCTTTATATTTATAGCTATTATAAGGTGAATCGATTTTTAGTTCGGCGCTGGTCAAAGCCGGCCTTTTGCCTCCGACTACATACTTTAGGGTGGCATCGGACTGCAGAGCCACCCCGGCTTTGAGCCTGGACCAAAAAATATCAGACACAATCGGCCGATCCGCCTCGTGCGGCACTTCGGCCTCAATAATGCTGGCCATAACCAATATCTCGTTCAAGGCCTTGTTCTGGCGCTGAATCTCGGCGCGCAAGTCGGCGCTGACCTTGCGGTCAAAATTCGCCTGCATTTTAGCAACCAGGTCAGACAAAGGCGCGTCAGCGTAAATTTCGTAAGTATCCGGGAAAAGGCGGCCTTCTAAGCCGCTCTTTTTTAAAGCCGCTATTTCCTCGGCCATAAAAAAGCCCTGCTTAATAAAATAATCCGCCATGTCGTTAATGGACCAGCCTTCCAAGATCTTTGCGGTTAAAACCGGCCGCGGCTTAAGCTGGGTAAAGATATTAAACAACTCCAAGCTATTTGCGCGCTCCGGCAAAATAAAATCGTCGGCAATGAATTTATTCTCCGCGCGGCGCAGCCAGACATAAGTGCGAAACCAGTAATCGCTGGCCATTATTCCCTTAGAAACTAAAATGGCGCTCACTTGCTTAACCGCTTGCCCAGGGAGAATAGTGAATTGCCGGTCAGCTTCATTAATGGCTATGGGGCGCGTTATTTGCCAAACAAAATTTCCGCCCGCCGCCGCCGCGGCGGCCGTCAAGCCGATAATTAAAAAAATAAATAATTTCATAATTACAAATATTTCTGCCAGTCCTTTTTGCTCCGCAAGTGCGCGACGATTTGCTTGACGTCTTGGGCGCGGTTTTTATCGGCAATTAAAATCACATCATCAGTTTCCACAAAAACCAAATCCCGCACCCCTAAGACGGCCAATAATTTTTTATTTTTCGAGAGCAATAAATTATTACTGCTATCAACTAGGAGCGATTCATTATTAACCACGTTGCCGTTTTTATCGCGCACGGACATTTCTTGCACCGAGCGCCAATGGCCGATGTCCGCCCAGCCTAAATCAGTGGGGATGATTAACATAGATTTGGTTTTTTCTAAAATTCCATAGTCAATGGAAATCGGATTTAATTTTATAAACTCGGCGTCAATCACGGCTTGTAAATTTTTTAATTTGGCTTGGGAAATTTTTTCGAGAGCAGGAAAATTATTCGGCAAATGCGTTTTATATAAATTCCAAAGATGGTCGGCGCGCCAGGCGAACAAGCCCGGGTTCCAAAAATAATTTTTATTTTTAACCAAGCGCTGCGCTTTGGCCACTGACGGCTTTTCAATAAATTGCTTGGCACGGTAAACCGCCGCGCCATTAGCTTGAACAAATTTTTTACCCAGCTGAATATAGCCGTAGCCAGTCTCGGGGTAAGTCGGCTTAATGCCTGTTAAAATAGTTTGTTCGGGGTTTTGTTTCGCTAATTGCCCAGCCTGCTTTAAAAGCCGGGTATATTTTTTTACGTCGCTAATATAATGGTCGGAATGCACAGTGACAAGCACTTCGCGAGGGGAGCGGGCCACAATGCGGGAGAGGGCTAAGCCAATGGCGCCGGCCGAATCGCGCTTAACCGGTTCGAGCAATAAATTATTTTTGGGCAATTCCGGCAATTGGGTTTTAATGGCCGTGCCATAATTTTTTCCGGAGACTACCAAAATATCGCCGCTCGGAAAAGCGGTGCGCAATCTTTTGTAAGTTTGCTGCAGCAAAGTATCGCGCCCTAAGATGGGCAAAATTTGTTTGGGTTCGTTTTCGCGCGACCAGGGCCACAGCCGCGTGCCACCGCCGCCGGCCAGTATTATTATCTTCATAGTAAAGGCGATTATTTCGTATGGGCGCATTCGTAGCGCGCTATTCGCATGCTACCATTCATTGACTTTTGCTTCAAGGTATGCTATACTGTATTTATCCCTGACAGCCCGCGTATAAAATATTTTATACCCGGGCTTTTATGTTGAATAAAAACAAAAAACAAAACCAAAAAAATGA
>CAYILY010000004.1:0-23820 GCA_964364395.1 uncultured Gammaproteobacteria bacterium
GATTTTGGTGGATAAACAAAAAGGCCAAGAAGCGGGGATAAAAAGCGCCACCTTTGAAGTTGTCGGCCAATATGCCTATGGCACGTTTAAAAGCGAGAGCGGGGTGCACCGCTTGGTGCGCATTTCGCCCTATGATGCCGAAAAAATGCGGCACACTTCGTTTGCTTTGGTGGACGTGATTCCGGATTTGGGCGATGTGGCGGATATTGAACTAAAAGATGAAGAGCTGCGCATTGATGTTTACCGATCTTCCGGCCATGGCGGCCAGTCGGTCAACACCACTGATTCGGCCGTGCGCATTGTCCATATTCCTACCGGGATCACTGTGACCTGCCAGAATGAACGGTCGCAGCAGCAAAACAAGCAGACGGCTTTAAAAATTTTAAAATCCCGCTTAGCTAAGCGCGCCATCGAAGAGCGCGAGAAAACCGAGCGCAAAATTCGCGGCCAGGTTAAAAGCGCGGAATGGGGGAGCCAGATTCGCTCTTATGTGCTTCATCCTTACAAGCTGGTTAAAGATCACCGGACGGGTTTGGAGACACAAGATGTGGACGCGGTTTTGCGCGGGGAGCTTGACGAATTCGGCCAAGCTTATGTAAGATGGATAACAAAAGACAAGTAGAATGTCGTTGTTTTAAAAGCAGTTAACCCACAAGCAAAAAGGGGAAAGCCATGTTGACCCATGGGCAAATTCAGAAAGCGGCTAGGTTAATACAGCAAGTAGAAGAACCAAAAGAAACTACTTTCTACTCTCCCTGTGTCTGCCCTAATAAAATAAAAAGGAAGACACCAAGGAGACGAATAGTTCGTATTCATTTGGCTTTCCAAATAAATCAAGACGGGGATGTTTTATTGGTCAAACAGTAATAAGACATCTAAAAGGAGAAAACCATGGACAAGACCCGGGCTTTTCTAGCTGGATTAGTCGCACCAACCGGTCCGCCGCGGTTGTTTTGCCACATCGAGATTATGGGGATGGGGCTGTTTTTGGGGGAACTTGGTCCGGGGGGAAACTATCTGCTAGTTGAAGGGGCGCGAGCTAGGGAATTTAGTTATCCGGATGCTTATGCCATTTGCCCCCAGGGCACTTTTGGGATATTCCATGTGGAGTTCAAGTGCTGTCGCCGGACTGAATCCCTGGTCTGAAAAAGCCGGTCAGTCCGCAACTTATGGCTCGGTACAGTGTAAAAATTGTAGCCGAGCCTTTTTTTATTCGCTACAATGCAGGCATGGGGTTCTCAAAATCAAAAATATTTTTGTTTTGTTTGCTGTTTTTTGTTGCGGGCGTGGGCTTGACATCATTTTGGTTATTGGATTTAATTTATATTTATAGTTTGTTATTAGCCACGATTGTGGCTATATTTTTTATTTGGCAAAATTGGTTATGGCGTGCCGTTGGTTTGTGCGTATTATTTTTTCTTTTAGGCGTTTTACGGTTTAGCCTGTCTCTGCCGGATAAAAATAATCCGGCGCATATTAGTTATTACAACGGGCAAAAGGTGGAAATTCAGGCCGTAGTGGCGGAAGAGCCGGATGTGCGGCTGGATGGTCAGAAATTGACGGTGGAATCTAAATTTTCAAACATGCGCACCACCCCTAGTCCCTCCTCGGAGAGGAGGGGATTTTTGGAAGGTCGTTTATTAATCAAAGCGCCGCTGTACCCGCAATATGAATATGGCGATTTATTAAAAATTAATTGCCAGATTCAGGCGCCGGAACAAATTGAAGATTTTGCTTACGATAAATATTTGGCGCGCTATGATATTTACAGCGTGTGTTGGCGCGGCCAGATTGAAAAAATCGGGAGCGATCAAGGCAATCCTGGCAAAGCATTTTTAATTGCTATTAAAACCCGTTTTTTGTCGGCAATTAATAATAGCCTGCCTGAACCGCACGGTTCGCTATTAGCCGGCATATTGATCGGCGCGCGGCGCGGCATTCCGGAATATTTATTAGAGGCTTTTAACCGCGTTGGGGTGACTCATATTATTGCCATTTCCGGCTCAAATATCACCATCATCGCGGCTGTGTTAATCAGTCTGGTGCAGTTTTTGTCCTTGCCGCGGCGGTATAATTTTTGGCTAATCAGCTTAGTTATTGGTTTATTTGTGATTATGACCGGCGCTTCGGCTTCAGTGGTACGCGCCGGCGTGATGGGCGTATTTGTCTTACTCGCCAAGGAATTAGGCCGTTCGAGCCGCGCTACCAATGTTTTGGTATTTACAGCTTTTTGCATGTTGCTCATCAATCCAAAAATTTTGGTGTTTGATGCCGGGTTCCAGCTGTCTTTTTTGGCGACTATGGGTTTGGTGTATATTAATCCGCTTTTGCAAGATTACGCCAAGCGCTGGGGCGAGTGGTTGGGCATCAAAGAAATTTTGGTAACAACTTTGTCGGCCATTATTATGACTACGCCTTTGATTCTCTATCAGTTCGGGCGGTTCAGCCTGGTGGCGCCCTTGGCCAATATTTTAATTGTGCCACTAGTGCCCTTAGTCATGGCTGTGGGTTTTGTAGCGGGTTTGGCTGGCTTAATTTCCACTTCGCTCGGGCAAATACTCGGTTGGGGCGCGTGGTTATTATTGCAATATATAATCAGCGTGGCCGAATGGTTAAGCCATTGGTCATGGGCATCGTTGGAATTGGGCGGGTTTCATTGGGTGTTAATGGTGGTGTTATACGGGGTAATTGCTTGGATTTTGTGGAGAGCATCACGAAAAATCACCAATAACCAACATCCAATCACCAAGAAAAATACAATAACCAATCACCAAAAATTTTAGGTTGATTATTGGAATTTGGTTATTTCCTGGTTATTGATGATTGATTATTGGTTATTCTCTAATATGACTATCAAACGCTACAAACAACTCATTTCTCTCGTAGCCGGTTTGGCTATGATAGTATTGATTTTAACTATCCGCCTTTACTGGCAAGAACATAATAAGCCAAACGTGGAAGTGGTATTTTTGGACATCGGCCAAGGCGACAGCATTTTAATTAAAACCAAATATAATCAGCAAATATTAATCGACGGCGGGCCGGACAATAAAGTTTTGGATAGGCTCGGCCGCAATCTGCCGTTTTATGACCATGATTTAGATATCGTAATTGCTACACATCCGGACGCGGACCATGTGGCGGGCTTGGTCTCGGTGCCGGAGCGGTACAAAGTCGGCTTGTTTTTGGGCGGCGGTCTGGTTCATGACACCGCCATCTATAAAGCATTGGGTGAGATGGTCCAGCAAAAACAGATTCCGGCCCGCTTTGTGGCATCCCGACAAGTTTATGATTTGGGGGATAATTTATTTTTAGATATTTTATACCCGAATACCAGCTTTGTTGGGCAGGATATTGCCGACAATAATGTGGCTTCGATTGTGGCCAAACTGTCGGACGGGGAAGTGGATTATTTATTTACCGGCGACGCCACGGTGGAAACAGAATCGGAATTAATCAAGGCTTACGGTGCTTATCTTAATTCAGAAATATTAAAAGTCGGCCACCATGGCAGCCGGACATCGACCGGTGATTTATTTTTACAAGCTGTCTCGCCCGAAGCGGCCGTAATTCAAGTGGGCAAGCAAAACCGCTACGGCCACCCCAGTCCATCGGTCTTGGGTAAATTGTCCGATTTAGGCGTTCCAGTTTTTAGGAACGATGAGTTGGGGGATATCAGAATGATCAGTGATGGAGAATTTGTTGAATTGAAATAGCGGCCCGAATGACCCAAATTAACATCCGAATGTTCCGAATTTTACCCCGTCATCCCGAGCTTGTCGAGGGATCCCGTGGGTAAACGATGAGACCCTTCGACAAGCTCAGGGTGACGTTTCTATTCGTGTCATTCGGATGTATTCGTAAATTCGGATCGCTTATTGCTTTTTAGTAGTAATTTTGCTATTATTTTAGTCATTATGACTGACGGACAACCAATAAAAGTTTTGTTAATGGAAGATGAGGTGATGCTCTCGACCATGTACCAGACCAAGTTTAAACGTGAGGGTTTGGACGTTGTGACAGCGCCGGATGGCGAAGAAGGCTTGGCCAAAGCCAAGGCGCAAATTTTTGACATTGTGCTGGTAGACATAATCATGCCCAAGCTCGATGGCTTTGCGGTGCTAAAAGCTTTGCGCGCCACAGCGGAATACAAAACCACGCCGATTGTGATGTTGTCCAATTTAGGCCAAGAAGAAGACATTAAAAAAGGCCAGGCTTTAGGAGCCACGGATTATATGGTTAAAGCCAGTTTTACACCCACCCAAGTTTTAGAAAAGATAAGAAGTATACTGAAATAATTAGCAGTATTATATTTATTATATGGCACAACATCCCCGCGAGGAAATTACTTTTTTAATGGCCAAACCGGACGCGATCCAGCGCGGCTTAACCGGCGAGATTATTACCCGCATTGAACGGGTGGGATTAAAGGTGGTTGGCTTGCGCATGTTTGTCCCGACCCACAAGCAAGTTGATGATCATTACCCCAAAGATGAGGCCTGGATTACCCGTTTGGGCACCAAAACTTTGGCCACTTACGCTAAATATGGTTTTGATGCCGTGGCGGAGTTAGGCACGGATCAAGCCAAGGAGATTGGCCCAAAAGTGCGCGAATGGCTGATTCGTTTTATGACTTCCGGCCCGGTGGTGGCCGTGGTTATCAAAGGCGTGCATGCCGTGGATATGGTGCGCAAACTAGCCGGCCACACCATGCCTTCGGACGCGCCACTCGGCACTATCCGCGGTGATTTCTCGGTCGATTCGGCCGCGGCCGCTAACCGCGACAAGCGCGCGGTGTTTAATTTGGTCCACGCTTCGGAAACGCAAGACGAGGCTAAGCACGAAATTGAACACTGGTTCGGCGCTAAAGACGGCTTGTGCGATTACGAGCGCTCGGATGAAATGGTCATGCATCCAGCCAGTAAATAATATGTTCAGATTACGTTTCTCGTTAACGCGCGCTAATCAATTACTCAATGCTTTAAATTCTTTGTTGTTAATTACTTTGGTAGTTTTATTAGTAATAGTCGTGCCAAGTTTTTTCTAGGTTGACAATAGGCAGTCAGTTAAAGCCGACTCTTTTTGTTAAGAGTTCATTTATATTTTGCCAGATGGAGGCTGGTAAAAAACAACGAAGTCACAACTCTAATCTGTTAAGGGGAGACAGAGCAGAATGGAGAAAAAGACCTATCGCAAGTGCCAGTGCCCATTTTGCCAGACTGGCCGCGTCAAAAAGGTTCATCGCAATGGAGTGTGGTGGGGGCGGTGCACTAATCCGGAGTGCCAAGACAGCCTGGTTTGTTGCCGCCTGCTTTCCCGCAAGAAGGACAATGGAATTTTTTTGTGGGAAAGCCACCACATCTCCCAATTGGCGGCTGATGTTCAGACAGTGCTTCTTGCTATGAGTAGAAAAGGAGAGGCGCCTGTCTACGTCGGGAAATACCTGTCGGTTGCTTTACCCGATAAGCCTACCCGCCAGGAAAGGCAGAAAGGGAAAGACTTGCGTATCGCCGCGCGCGTATGAATTACCCGCTCGGCTGCTGTTTATGGGCCCGGCTCTTGTTCAGAGTCCGGGCCTGTTTTTTTGTGCACAGTCTGTGGAAAGTTTTTTATATTTTACCTAACTTTAGCAAAATTTTTTACCCTTGCTTTCGCTTGCTTCGAGCGGTAAAATTATAATAGCTCTTATTTAACCATAGGTTTCCGACAACCATATTTTTTAGGGATTCAAATTAAACTGGCCCGTGGGCTGGTTTAGCGAATTCTATGGCCCTCTAAACAGATTGGCCAATGAGCTACTCAAAGCCGGCTTATACCTGGCTCTATGGCGCTTGTTGGCCCGGCCTATTAACAAAGAGGGGAACGCTATGGTTTAAGAGCGCCCGCATCCGCCGATTCGGCGGACGGGATAAAATATGAGGAAAGGAGATGCATGATAATGATATCTATTGATATCGAGTCCTCATACAACTAGTCCGCCGATTCGGCGGACTAGTTTTTTAAGCTTGGATGTGATACTTTATGATTGTTTCACAACGGGCTGTAGCGCAGTTGGTAGCGCGCATGCATGGGGTGCATGAGGTCGCGAGTTCGAGCCTCGCCAGCCCGACCAGTCGTATGTTATAATATAGCTATGAAAAAGTTTTTAGTTATAATTTTATCAATCAGCTTTATTTTTGCGGCGGTTTTTGGCTTGGGCAATATCGCGGCTGATTTTTATCCGGATGGGCACACTTGCTCTCAATCCCTACTAACCGGGGAGGCGTGTTTGGCTAGCCATAATTTATTGGATTTTTTGCCTTTATTTTTGTCAGCCTTGCTCATGGCTGTGGTTGAGATTTTATTGGTAGCCATAGTGGCTTGGATTTATATCATTATTAAGCCGCCTTTTTACCGGCAAAGATTCCGGCGGTGGCTAAGTTTATTGGAGCGCCGCGCGGACGCCGTTGCTATTTAACTGCCTTTTAGGGTTATTTTGGTTTAGGCAGTTTTTAGACAACGGTTTTTTTGTTATCCTTAAATTATGACTATGAAAAAATTAACAATTCCGATCAAAGGCATGCATTGCCGGTCCTGCGAGATAATGATCGAGAAAAATCTCAAGAATATAAATGGCATCCACAAAGTCGATGTCAGCCATAAAAAAGGCACAGCTAATATTTATTGCGATCAATCTTTGCCCGCGGCCGCGGCTGTCAGAGAGGCCGTGCAAGAGGCGGGTTACGATATTGGGCGTGCCGCGCCGGCCCGGTGGCTTTCTCGCGATAAAAGCGATTATCTGAATTTGCTTAAGGGCGCGGCGATTTTGGCGATTCTGTATTTTGTGGCCAAAGGCCTGGGCCTGTTCACTTTGGGCGTCAATACCGAGAGCACTAGCTTGCTGGTGGTGCTGGTCGTGGGCCTGGTGGCCGGGATTTCCACCTGCATGGCTTTGGTGGGCGGCCTGGTGCTGGGCATATCGGCCCGGCACGCGGAACTGCATCCGGAAATATCCGCCAAGCAAAAATTTGTGCCGCACTTATACTTTAATCTCGGGCGCGTTCTGGGGTTTGCTGTCTTGGGCGGCGTAGTTGGCCTGATTGGTTCGGTGGCCAGCCCGTCCACCGGCACATTGGGATTTATGACGGTTTTTATCGGTGGGGTGATGATATTTTTAGGGTTGAAACTGGTGGAAGTATTTCCGGCCTTAAAAAATAAATCATTGGCTTTGCCGAAAAGCGTGTCTCGCTGGTTTGGCTTGAACAAAGAACAAAAAGAATATAGCCACAAGGGCTCGTTTATCACCGGGGCTTTAACTTTCTTTTTGCCCTGCGGTTTTACCCAGGCCATGCAGTTATACGCGGTTTCGAGCGGCAGTTTTGGACGCGGGGCCATAATCATGGCTTTATTTGCTTTGGGCACGGCTCCGGGCTTGTTGGGGGTTGGCGGCTTGGCTTCAATCTTCAAAGGCCAAAAAGCCAAAGTGTTTTTTGCCGGCACGGGCTTGGCCGTGATTTTGCTTGGCTGGTTTAATATTGCCAATGGCAGTCAATTATTATTTTCGGGCAAAGCGAATAATGGATTAGCCGTGAGCAATTCAGGGGAAGTGCAAGAAGTCAGGATGACGCAAAGCGGCTCCGGTTATTCGCCGAATCAATTTACTGTCGAAAAAGGAAAAAAAGTGAAGTGGATTATTAATTCAACCAGCCAGTTCACCTGCGCCAGTTCCATTGTTATGCCCAAGTACGGCATCAGCCGCGGCTTGCAAAAAGGCGAGAATATCATTGAATTCACGCCCACCGAAGTCGGGCAGATTCAGTTTAGCTGTTCTATGGGTATGTACCGCGGCGTATTTAACGTGGTTGCGGCCGGCGGCAACGCGCTTAATTCAGCTCCCGGCGCAAATTTAGCGGCTTTGCCACAGGGCGGCGGATGCGCGGCCGGAGGCGGGGGTTGCGGTTGCGGCGGCGGCGGAGCGCCTAAGAAAGCCCTGGATCCAACGCCCACGGCCGCGGCCGTGAATTCGGGCAATGAGCAGGTGATAAAAACTCAATATACTTTGAACGAGGATATCGTGCCCAACCGGTTTACAGTCAAAAAAGGCGTGCCCGTTAAATTCGAGGTTGATGTTAAAGAAAACGGGCAGGGTTGCATGAGCACTATTATGGTGCCGGGTTTGTATAATAATCCCCAGCTTTTGACGGGCGGCCAAAAGATTGTTATGGCTTTTACCCCGGAGCAAACCGGCGATTATGACATCACCTGCGCCATGGGCGTCCCCCGGGGCGTTATTGCCGTTATTAACTAAACCAATCACTATGACAACCAATATTAAAATTACCAATATCACCTGTAATGCCTGTGTAAAATTAAGCTTGTCCGCTTTGCAAGGTTTGCCCGGCGTCAGCAGCGCGGTTGTTGATAAAAACGGCGGGGCGGCCATAGAATCAAAAAGCGAGATTGCTTGGGATAAAATAAAATCCGCTTTAGCCGCGGTCGGTAAAAACGCGGCTTTAGTTTAATTTAAAAATTCTATGCACACAAAATTAAATCTGAAAATTCAAGGGGCAACACACGCGGCCGATCGTGAATTATTGGAAGATAATTTAAAGTCGCTGGATGGCGTAAAGGCCTTAAAAATTACCCCGTTTAAAGGTTATGTTGGGGTTAAAATGGATATTGATAGCCATAAAATATCCAAGCAGGAGGTGGTTGATATAATAAAAATCAGTGGTGATTTTAAGATTGAGGAAGTAAAAGAAGCGGAAGACAATAGTGACAAAGAAACCGCGCCAGCTAATTCTTCTATGGAAACAGCGCCTGATGGCGTGGCCTCTAAAACCGCGTTTATATTTGGCTTATTGGCGGGAATTGGCGCCGCCGCTTTGGTGGGCAGTATTATTTTAGGGTATATTTTGCTTAAACCGGGCTTTGGCAAAGGATCAGGATCACGGAATTCGGCCGCTACCGATATTTGGGCGCCGTCGCCGGCGCCCGCGGCCGCGCCTTCAGCCCCAGGCGCCGGGCCGATTCAGGAATTTGATATCACCAAAGACGACCATATTCGCGGCGATTTTAAGGCGCCGGTCACTTTGGTGGAATATTCGGATTTTGAGTGTCCTTTCTGCGAACGGGCTTATCCGACCTTCAAAAAATTACTCACGGATTATTCCGGCAAAGTCCGCTTGGTTTATAAGCATTTTCCTTTAGGTTTTCATCCCAATGCCCAGAAAGCGGCCGAGGCCTCGGAGTGCGCGGACGAACAGGGAAAATTTTGGGAATATCATGATAAATTGTTCGAAAACCAACCCGGGGGTTATAGCTTGGATAAATTTAAGCAATGGGCGAAAGATTTAAATTTGCAGACCGCTAAATTTAATGACTGTCTGGATTCCGGTAAATATGCTGGCAAAGTCCAGGCCGACGCCACTGACGGGCAAAAGCGGGGAGTGCAGGGAACGCCAGCCACCTTTGTTAATGGCCAGCTGGTTTCCGGGGCCATGCCTTATGAAAATTTTCAGGCGGTGGTTGATCAAGCTTTAAAATAAGGAGCAGCCATTCGTCTATCCGGTTTTTAGGTCCGGTCTTGACGTTGAGCCAAATATAACCTACTATATAGGTTATAGGTTAATCATTATTAAATAATCAGCCACTATGTCCCATCCCGCGCCCAACCAAACCAAAGCTCTAAAATTAGCCAAACAAGCCCAAGGCACCCTGGCCAAAGTCCTGGCCATGATTGAGGGTGGTGAATATTGTCCGGATATCATCCAGCAGGTGGACAGCGTCGGCGGGTTCCTAAAAAGCGTTAAGCGCGAACTTTTGGCCGGACACCTGGATACTTGCACGGCCGATAAGCTGCGGATCAACAAACCGGCGGCCATTAAAGAGCTGTTAAAAATCTATAATTTATCCAATTAATATGCCGGAAAAAATTCAGCTTAAAATTGAGGGGATGCACTGCCAGTCGTGCGAGATGTTAATCAAGGCGGAACTTTTAGAGATAGCCGGCCTGTCTAATATTAAAATCAACTCCGCCACTGGAACCGGTGAGTTAGAGGCCGAGGCGGAAGTGCCGGATGAAGCGATTATGGCAGCCATCGCCCGGGCCGGATACCAAGGCGTTGTGGCCAGCCGCGCGCGGCCGGCCAAGGCGCAAATTTTTGAGGCTTTTGAGAAAAAAATTGTCGGACCGGACGCGCCCTTTAAAGTGCGTTTGGAATCAGCCGTGGTGGCCGACGGCGAATTTTCGCAAGTCGGCGATAAGCCGGTTTTTAAAGGCACGGTCAATCATACAAAAAAGGGCGAGTTTGAAATCCCCCAAGGCCGGCCGGATATCGAAAAGGCTTTGCAAAATTTATTGACAGCTTCCAAGCTAAATCATATTTTGGGGATATTTTCCGATAGTTCCAAGGAAAGCTCTGGGCGCGCGCCGGAGCCGGATAAAATCGCGCCGGAGTCGGGTAAAACCGGCGAACAGCAAATCAGCTTGATTGTCAGTGGCATGCATTGCTCGTCCTGCGCTTTATTGATTGAAAAAAGCTTAAAAAAGGTGGCGGGCGTCAAAGAGGCGAACGTTAACTTTAACGCCGAAAAAGCGCGGATAATTTTTAATGGTAATCAGGCCGGTGTTAATGATTTAATCCAGGCGGTCGCGGCCGCCGGCTATCAGGCGCAAGTGGCCGACCAGGCTGATCCGGAAGCCGAGAAAATCAGAAAGGCCAAAGAAATCAAAAGTTATTGGAATAAATTTTTCGCGGCTTTGGTTTTGAGCTTGCCGATGCTGTATTTTATGCTTTTTGATTTTTTCGCTTTCTTGCCCGGGCGCGCCTTGTTCTGGCCCTATGTCGGCATAGTTTCGCTCATTTTGACCATTCCAGTCCAGTTTGTCATTGGCGCCGGGTTTTATAAGGGCATGTGGAGCAGTTTGAAAATGAAGACCTTTAACATGGATAGCCTGATCGCCATCGGCACCAGCACGGCTTTCTTTTACAGCTTGGCGCAATTTTTAAATTACGCCATAAGCAATAGCTCCCTGATCGGCTTGAACGGCGCCAAGATTCCGGATTTGTATTTTGAAACCGCGGCTTTTTTGATTACTTTCGTGATTTTGGGCAAATGGCTGGAAACAAAAGCCAAGGGCAAAACCTCGGATGCCATTAAAAAATTAATGGGTTTGCAACCCAAGACGGCCCGAATTGTCCGGGGCAGCGCTACGGTAGATATACCGCTGGACCAGGTGAAAACCGGGGATATTGTTTTAGTCCGGCCGGGCGAGAAAATTCCGGTTGACGGCGTTATCACCAAAGGCGGTTCAGCCGTGGATGAGTCCATGCTGACCGGCGAAAGCATTCCCGTGGAAAAAAATATCGGCGACAAGGTAATCGGCGCGACCATCAATAAGCATGGCAGTTTTGAATTTGAAGCCACTAAAGTTGGCAATGAAACGGCTTTGGCGCAGATTATCCGCTTAATCGAGGATGCCCAAGGCTCCAAAGCACCCATCCAGGCCTTAGCCGATAAAATTTCCGCCCGCTTTGTGCCCATTGTCCTGATACTCGCGGCTTTGACTTTTGTGGTTTGGTATGTTTTTTTAGGCGCCAGTTTGGCGTTCGCTTTGATGGCTTTTACTTCGGTGATTGTCATCGCTTGCCCGTGTGCGCTCGGGCTGGCCACGCCCACGGCCATTATGGTGGGCACCGGCAAAGGCGCGGAGCATGGGGTGCTGATTAAAGGCGGCGAACCCTTGGAAGCGGCCTGCAAAATTAAAGCCATTATTTTTGATAAAACCGGCACTCTCACCAAAGGCCAGCCCGAAGTGACGGATATTGTCAGCGCTTCTCTGACTGATGAAGAAGAAATTATGGTTATTGCCGCCAGCTTGGAAAAACTTTCCGAACATCCGCTGGCCGAAGCGATTGTCAAATACGCTGAAGAAGAATCAATGCCTTTGGCCGAAGCCAGCGAGTTTCGAGCCATCCCCGGCCATGGCGTGGCCGGCGTAATTAATGGCCGCCAGTATTTTATGGGCAACCGCAAGCTGATTACTGATGTTGTGGGCATCGCTCCGCTGGCCGTGGAAAAAGTCGAGCGCAAAATCCGCAAGCTCGAAGAGGGCGGCAAAACGGTGATGATTTTATCTTCCCAGGAGGAGATATTGGGGCTAGTGGCCGTGGCCGACACCATTAAAGAAACCAGCCGGGAGGCGGTGGCTGCCCTGCAGAAGCGCGGCCTGGAGGTTTTCATGATCACCGGCGACAACCGGCGCACGGCCGAAGCCATCGCCGCGCAGGTGGGCATTGCCAATGTTCTGGCCGAAGTTTTGCCCGAAGACAAAGCCAATGAAGTCAAAAAATTGCAGGGCACGGGCATTAAAGTGGCCATGGTGGGGGACGGCATTAATGACGCGCCGGCTTTGGCCCAGGCGGATTTGGGCATTGCCATGGGCGGGGGCACGGACGTGGCCATGGAAACCGGCGGCATTGTCATTATTAAAAACGATTTGCGCGACGTGCTCACGGCCATTAAATTGAGCCGCGAAACCATGGGCAAGATTAAGCAGAATATGTTTTTCGCGCTTTTTTACAACGTGATCGGCATCCCCATCGCGGCCCGGGTTTTTGCCGCCTATGGCTTGGTCTTGCGGCCGGAGTTGGCCGGGCTGGCTATGGCTTTCAGCTCGATTTCCGTGGTATCCAATTCCTTGCTGCTCAAGTATTTTAAGCCGCACCAGCGCAATTATCTGTCATTGGCGGCGCCGTTTGTGCTGGCTATAGTTTTCACCTTATTGTTTATTGAATTCGGCCGCATCAGTTCCGGCATGGCCGCGCCGCAATAAAATAAATTATGGAACATAAAAACCAGCGGGACAATTCCACCTGGTGGGTGGCAGGCATTACCATCGGCTTAACCATATTGATTGTGGCGGGCGTGGCTTTGTCAGAAAAAGGCGCCTCAAGCCAGGCTAGCCAAGACCCGAGCCAACTGCAAACACCGGAAAATAGTTATGATTTTGGCCCCATCTCCATGGCCAAGGGTAAAGTGTCTAAAACTTTTACTTTCCAGAACAATACCAATCAGGCAATTATAGCCAAAAAACTTTATACTTCCTGCATGTGCACCCAGGCCACATTGGCGGTGGCTGATAAAACCTTTGGCCCGTTTGGCATGCCGGCCCATGGTTTTATTCCGGGCATAGACGCCGCTATCGCGCCCGGCCAGGAAGTTAAAATTGAGGCCATTTTTGATCCGGCGGCCCATGGCCCGGCCGGGGTGGGACCGATCAATCGCCAGGTGATACTCGAAACCAGCGACGGCCAGTTAACGTTTAATTTTAAGGCGCAGGTTTTGCCGTGATAAGTTTATGAACAATAAACGATTTTATATTATCCTGGCCGTTTTATTCGCCATTGTCGGTTCATTGCTATTATTAAAATCCAGCCCCGGCTCGGCGCAATTTATCTGGAATCTATCCCAGGGCGGCACCTGGCTGTTTCCTTTGGTTTCTTTATCAGCCTTGATTGACAGCCTGAACCCTTGCGCTTTTTCGATTCTGCTTTTGACGGTGGCTTTTTTATTCAGCCTGGGCACAATGCGGGCTGGCATAATAAAAATCGGCGCGGCCTATATTTTTGGAATTTTCCTGGCCTATTTGCTGATTGGGCTGGGGCTATTGGGCACCTTGCACATTTTCAACACCCCGCATTTTATGGGCAAGCTGGGCGCCGGTATTTTAATAGTTTTTGGGCTGATTAATTTGCTTGGTGAATTATTTCCCAAGTTTCCCGTTAAGTTGCGCATTCCCCAGGTGGCGCATAACAAAATGGCGGATCTGTTAGAAAAGAGCTCTGTTTCCGCGGTATTTTTCTTGGGCATGCTGGTCGGCTTGTGCGAGTTTCCCTGCACCGGCGGGCCTTATTTGATGGTGCTGGGTTTATTGCGCGACAGCGCCACTTATGGCAAAGGGTTTGGCTATTTAATTTGGTACAATCTTTTATTTATCCTGCCCTTGGCGGCCGTGTTATGGGTGGCCAGCGACCATTCGGTTTTAACTAAACTGCAGGATTGGAAACGAAATCATTTAAACAAAACCAAATTTATCGGCGGTTTGATTATGATCGCCTTGGGCGCGCTTATACTTTTAATGTAAATAATATGGCCATAAATAATTATGACGAACTTATCGCCAAAGTAAATGAGTTGAAGGCCGGGAGCGGCGTGGATTTGTCTATGGAAGAAGACTTGAGCATTGCCATTATGAATTTGGTCAGCTTGGAAGAGCATTTCTTTTTTACGGCCGAGAAAACCGGCAAGGACGAATATTTTAATCTTTTGGCCACCATCCGCGAGATGCGCAAACAGCTGTTGGGGATGATGATTAAGCAAACCGAAGGCGAAGTGTGGTGCATCAGCAAGCATTTGCTGGCGGCTTCAATGCGGCTTTTGGAGGTGGGAACCAAATTGCAAGGGAGTAAAAAAATAGATGATGCCAAAGACATGTTCAAAAAATCTTATGAGCTTTTCAGCTTGTTTTTTGCCATCAGGTTAAAGTTGGTTGCTATTCCTGATTTAAAAAAAGAAGTTTTGTCTGCTAATCAAGACAAACCTTGGACCAAGGAAGAAATAATGAGCCAGTTGCTGGATTGTTGCAAAGAATAATTTATTGTTAACCAACAATATGAATCACCAATCAAATCATGACGGGCACGATAAAATGATGTGGCTGATGATGTTAATGTGTTTATTGCCTTTTTTACTGATATTTTTATCTGGCGAAAAAATCGGCAAAAGTTATATTGTGTTAATTTTATTGGCCTGTGTTGCCGGCCACTTTATTTTAATGAAGGTTTTAGGGAAAAATAAGGATAAGTGATAAATGGTTAGTATTTTTTTGGCAAAATTGGTATAATTGGGTAAATATGGAGCACCAAATGGATCACGCCATGCCCGAGGGACACGAACACTGCGATCATGCCGCGGCCATGGCTGATCCGCAAATGGCTAAAACCATGGAAGCGGACATGCGCCGGAGGTTTTGGCTGGCTTTTATATTGTCCATCCCAATTATTCTGTATTCGCCGGTGGGGATTAATTTTTTTAAGGTAAATCTTCCGGCGCCGCTTCCGGTTAGCTGGATTTTATTTATTTTAACCACGCCCATCGTCTTTTGGGCGGGTTCGATTTTTGTCACCGGCGCTTATTATTCCCTGAAAAGCCGTCGGCTGGATATGTCGGTTTTAATCGCCACCGGCGTGGGGGCGGCTTATCTGTTTAGCGTGGTTTTAACTTTAACCGGCGAGGCGGAAACTTTTTACGAAGCCGCGGCCTTGCTGGTGACTTTTGTGTTGTTCGGGCATTGGATGGAAATGAAATCCCGGCGCGGCACTTCCGACGCTTTGCGGGCTTTGTTTGATTTAGTGCCACCGCAAGCCCGGGTGGAGCGCGCCGGCCGGGAAGTTACCATTCCCAGCGTGGATATCGTGGTGGGCGACATTGTCATCCTCAAGCCGGGCGACAAGGCGCCGGTTGATGGCCAGGTGGTGTCCGGCGAGTCGGCAATTGATGAATCACTGGTGACCGGCGAAAGCCTGCCGGTGGTGAAAAAGATTGGGGACAATGTGGTGGGCGGATCAATCAACCAAACCGGGGCCATTAAATTTACCGCCACCAAAGTCGGCGGCGATACGGTAATTGCCCAGATAATTAAAATGGTGGCTACAGCGCAAAATTCCAAAGCTCCGGGGCAAAGAATCGCGGATAAGGCCGCGGCCTGGTTGGTTATTTTGGCGATTGGTTCGGGCTTGGCCACTGGTTTGGGCTGGTATTTCGGGGCCGGGGCAACTCTGCTAACGGCCCTGACTTTTGCGGTGGCCGTGGTGGTGATTGCCTGCCCGGACGCTTTGGGGCTGGCCACGCCGACGGCGGTGGCCGTGGGCACGGGTATTGGCGCCAAGCATAATATTTTAATCAAAGACGCGGCCACTTTGGAAAACACTTCTCGCTTGACGGCCATTGTGCTGGATAAAACCGGGACTCTGACCGAGGGCAAGCCCCGCGTCACTGAGATTGTGGCCGCCGCCGGTTATGAGCCAAACCAGGTTTTGGCCATCGCCGCTTTGGTGGAAACTAATTCTAATCACCCCATCAGCGCGGCGCTGATTAAGGAAGCCGAGAGCCGGAAAGTGGAGTTTAGAAATAAAACCATGGAAAAATTCGAGGCCAGGGGCGGGCACGGGGTAAAAGCGGCCATCGCCGGGCAAATGGTTTTGGTCGGGACCGAGCGTTTAATGGTTGATAACAAAGTTGATTTCGGAGAAATGAAAGCAGTTATCGCCCGGCTTTTGTCCGCGGGAAACACGATTAGTATTGTGGCTCTGGCCGGAAAAATTATCGGCGTGCTGGGCATTGCCGACGCGGTTAAGCCCACGGCCCAGGCCGCGGTGGCGAAACTGCAAGCCCTGGGCATAGAAGTGGCCATGATTACCGGCGACCATGAAGCCGTGGCAAAAAAGGTGGCCAATGATTTGGGAATAAAGCGCTACTTTGCCCAAGTTTTGCCCGAGGATAAAGCAGAATATGTAAAAAAATTGCAAACCGAAGGCAAGTTTGTGGCCATGGTGGGGGACGGCATTAATGACGCGCCGGCTTTAGCCCAGGCCGATATTGGCATAGCCATCGGCGCGGGCACGGACGTGGCCATCGAAACCGCCAATGTGGTTTTGATGAAGTCTGATCCCTATGATATTGTCGCGGCTATCCGTTTAAGCCGGGCCACGGTCCGGAAGATGAAGCAAAATCTTTTTTGGGCGGCCATTTACAATGTGCTGGCCATTCCGGTGGCGGCCGGCGTTTTCTATAACTCCTTGGGCTGGTCATTGCGCCCGGAAATCGCCGCGCTCTTAATGTCCGCCTCGTCAATCATTGTCGCCACCAACGCGGTCTTGCTCAAAAGAATTGAGCCCCGCCTGCGTCAAGACTTCGGCGGGCAGGCTAAATTAAAAGTTTTATAAAATTAAAAAGAAAGGAAAAAAATATGATAAAAACCAACCATTTGCTCAAAGTTGCGGCGATTTGGATAAGTATTGTTTACACTGTTTGTTATGCCGGAGTGGCGTTTTATCCGGCGAGCCGGGAATTATTTATGCGCTATGCTTTGCATTCGGACATTGCGTATAAATCCGATTATTTCGGTTTTGGGTATTTTATTTCGGGTTTAATTATTTGGAATGTCGTGGTCGTGCTGGGAGTTTGGCTTTTTGCGACGTTGTTCAATAACATTAAGCGATAGGCACGTTAACCCCCCATGATCGCCTCGGGCGCTATGGCGTTCTCCAGCGTGAGCGTGGTTTTGAACAGTTTGCGGATCAAAAAGCGGAGTAAAAAGTCCTAAGAATACAGTTTTAAACAACTTAAATACCCGCCGCCTTGTCCGCCGAGGAGGTGGGTATTTGCATTGATTTTTTGGGTAATAACATTTAGAGTAAGATTATAATCTATCTAATAAAATATAAATTATATGACAGAAGTTCAAGAACATGGTTTTATTTTTCAAAATTGGGTTAAAAGAGTTCTGGGTGTCGATCACTTAGCGGAAAATTATACCCAAAAATGGGATATCCCCGGCGAGATTCCTATTAGTGTTAAATTTATGGGTTTAACCAATGCTCTTGAGTTCGGCAGCACTGTACGTATTTGGGAAATAAATGAACCGTTTGTTTTGGTGGTTGGCCGCTGGAAACAAGACGGCGCACAAAAGAGAGTTGTCAGCATCGACGAGATTAAAATAACACCTGCTATTCTTAATAAAATGAGGGGATCTATAACTTTGAGTGAGTTGAAAGCCTTTGATGAGAAAATTAAAAGATTCCCACCGGGCAAGAAGGGGCAGGCAGAGGGCATCAAATTTGCTAAAAAGTGGAAAAAAGAAAGGGCCGAGAAGATGGGATTATTAACTATTACCCATAAAATAGACAGTAAAGACCAAAGGCGGATCCAGTGCAATCTGAATTATGGCAATTATAAAAAATTGTTTGGCGACCCCTCAATGCAGACTATTTTTCGAAGACAGATTTTTTTAAGCATGATTGATCACGCCCCCAGGACTTTTCATAAGAAATAACTAAACGACCACTCGAAAATTCATAACGTCCTCTTTTTTGATTGATTTGCTGCCAACGCGGAAAGTTATATTTCGGAAATAATCAATTCTATTGTTGATTTGCCGGCAGATATTTTCTTTAATTTGTTTATTTTTTTTGTACTCGTTTTTTACGCTAAAAACATAAAACATGTCGTTTAAAATGTCTTCCCTGGTGTTGATAAGTCCGCTTTTACCGACACTGCCATTTCCGACTCTGACTACCGCTATGCCGTAGTCTTCAATTTTTTTGTTTTGTGGAATTTTATCTTTTTCCAATATATTTTTAGCGGAGATATTATTGTCTATGTAGGATTTATTGGTTTTTACTTTTTGTTTTTCAAGGTATTCTCTTAGCGGTGTTCCTTTGTCGTTTTTTAGGCATCCGTTGTTTTTGTGGAATATAACGGCTGGTATTAATTCTTCATTAATATTTTTTATGTCAAAAATTTCCTCATTACGTTCGCCGTTTTCGTAGATGGCAATGATTTTATGCTTTAAGGATTCAATATTGGTAAATATAGCAAAACAGCAAGGGATATTCCGGTCGAACCATGCTTGGTCGTTTTGATAAATAATGATGGTGGAAAAATATTTTCGAATTTCGTTTTTTATTGATTTGTTTTTATTCTTTATAAAGAACGAGATCGGCAAAATAAAGCCAATTGAGGATTCTTTTCCTTTAAGATGTTTAAGGCACTTTAAGATAAAAGCATTTTCGATCCTTTCCTTTGTTTTTTGCAGCTCTTTTTTAGTTAGATACTGGGTCGGGGATGTTTTATTTTTTGCGTATTTTTCAGGCCAAAAATAACTATCGGCAAGGTTATATTTGCTAAAAGGGGGGTTGCCAATAATTAAGTCGTATTTTTTTTCTAAATCGACATTGAAAAAATCAGTCGGTTTGCTTGCTAATTCCCCATCTATTTCATAACCATCAATGTTGATATAGCCCATTTTATTCAATTCTTTGATAAAGTTTCCGGTTCCAAAGGACGGCTCAAGAATGGCTATATCTTTGTTATATTTTCTATATGAAAATACTAAATCCAATAGTCGTTCGACTATATTCGATTTAGTGAAATATTGGCCTAATGTTTCTTGTTTATTTTTCATGTCAAAATTTTTGTAGTCGTTTATTGGCCAGTTGCCAGTAAACTTTGTTGACTTCGAACCCAATGTAATTTCTATTTAATTGTTTACAGGCTACAGCCGTACTGCCGCTGCCGATAAACGGGTCTAGTACTATGTCGTTTTCTTTGGAGAAAAGCGCCAGTATTTCTTTAATAAAAGTTTTTGGTTTGGGTGTCGGATGATTGATAAAGCCTTCATCTGGTTCAATCATTGATCCAGGAGTGTCGGGAAATATATCTTTGCCTTTTTTAATCATTTTGGGGTTGCCTTTTTTAAAGACAATGCACAACATATATTTACTGAAACCGATTGGAGAAGAAACCCGTCCGTTGGGGCAGTAGAGAATAAAATTCCAAAAATATTTAAAAGGATTATTATTAAAGGCTTCGGGTAGGAATTTTGTGCTAAAAAATGTTATAAAAAACGCGTCTTTTTTAAGAACTCGATAACTTTCCGGCAGGGATTTATAAAAGAGACTTAGGTCATGGTCATTATTTATTCCTTCCTTTTTTAAGCCATACGGCGGGTCTGTTAGGATAACATCAATTGATTCATTTGGGATAGTTTTGAATCCTTCAAGGCAATCAATATTTTGAATAGTATTCAGTAAATTATTTAACATGACTTTTTGATTTTATTATTTTTTCAAGGTCACTACCCCTGACTCTGCGCAGGCCATTGAATTTGATGGATTGTATTTTATCTTGAGAAATATAGCGCTTAACCGTTATGGCTGAGACTTTAAGAAATTCAGCCACTTCTTGGGTTGTGTATAATTGATTTTTGTCTATTTTCATGGCAAGTTAAAAGTATCAATTGGTATCAAATATAGTATAGCACATATTTACAGCCAGCAAAATAAGATTAAGGTTAAGGAGCGTAGTTGATTTGCCTTTATTTTAGGATTCTGTATAATAGACATACAATTTAATTTATCAAGAGGCGAGGAGAGCACTGGCTCATTGATTCGCCGGCAACCTAAATGGCCCACCGATTTGGCGGGTCCAGGAAAGGTGCCAAATCCAGCCCGCAAGGGAAAGATAAAGCGGACGTACCGCAGTACGCCTCTAAATTAACCTCTTTCCCTTGGAAAAGGTTAATTTTTTTATGAACCATCTCCCATATGTGTATACAGTCGAAAGCGTTACTTCCGGTCATCCGGACAAAGTTTGCGACCAGATTTCGGACGCAGTTTTAGACGCTTGCTTGGAGCAAGATCCGGCCAGCCGCGTGGCCGTGGAGAGCTTTGGCAGCCACGGCCATTTAGTGCTGGGCGGCGAAGTCACCACCAAAGCGCAAGTTAATTATGAGCAAATCGCCCGGGATGTTTACAAGGCCATTGGCTATAACCATGATTTGGAAATTCGCGTCCATATTGTGGAGCAATCGCCGGACATTGCCCAGGGTGTAGATACGGGCGGAGCTGGCGACCAAGGAATTATGTATGGCTATGCCACGACTGAAACTCCGGAATATCTGCCATCGGGTTTAGTGCTGGTGCACCGCCTGACAAAATCTTTGGAAAATATCCGCAAGAGCGGGCTCTTGCCTTGGCTGGGGCCGGACGGCAAGGCGCAGGTGACCATTGAAAATGGCAAGTTGCGCACCGTGTTAGTCAGCACCCAGCACCAAGCCAATATTGGGCACGAAGATTTGTCCCGCGCTATCCGCGCTTTGGTGATTGAGCCTTTGGTGGGGGAGGTGGAGAATTTAGAAGTTTTAGTGAACCCGACCGGCAGTTTTGTGTTAGGCGGTTTTGAAGCTGATGCCGGTTTAACCGGCCGCAAGATTATGGTGGATACTTATGGCGGCTTGATTACCCATGGCGGCGGCGCTTTCTCGGGCAAAGACCCAAGTAAGGTCGATCGCTCGGCCGCCTATATGTGCCGCTTTGTGGCCAAAAATTTAGTGGCTAATGGCCTCGCGCGCGAGGCTTTAGTGTCAGTGGCTTACGCTATTGGCAAAGTTGAGCCCTTGATGGTGTATGCAGTGGATGAAACTGGCCGCGATTTATCCGCTACCGTTAAAGAACATTTTGATTTTCGCCCCAAAGCCATTATCGAACGGTTAGGTTTGCGCCGGCCGATTTATAGCCCAACCGCGGCTTATGGCCACTTCGGCAAAGCCGGATTGCCTTGGGAAGAAGTTGTCCACTTTTAACCTTGTTGGATTTCGGGTAAAGTTGGTATAATATAGGCGGTCGAGTATTTTTATCAAGTAAAAAATAAAAACACTATGAAAGCGCTACACATGATCACTTTCACACTGCTTGTGGTGGGCGGTCTCAACTGGGGCATCGAAGGCCTCTGGGGTACCGGCATCGGAGCATGGGTGGGCGGCGGAACGGCCGCGCAAGCGATCTACGTTTTAGTGGGCCTCTCGGCTCTCTATACGGTTTTCACACACAAGAAGGATTGCAAGATGTGCGGTTAATGATTTTCTAAATAGTTGACTGGAAACACCTCCAAAAAAAGTGGGGGTGTTTTTTTATTGGTTAATGCTTGCTATTATCCAGCCTTTATGTTATAAATCCAGTTACGCAAGAGACATGGTCGAGTTTCAAGAGCATTTAAACAAGCAAGCAACTATCACATGACAGGCACAATCAAAACTTTGACTGAAAAAGGTTTTGGCTTTATCGCCCGCGAAGGCGAAGCTAAGGATCTATTTTTTCACTCCAGCGAGTTAGTCGGCGTTACTTTCGATGAACTCAAGGTTGGGGATGCGGTTACTTTTGAAGTCACTGACGGCCCCAAAGGCCCAGCGGCTACCCAAGTTTCCCGCGCTTAATATTACTTTAAGCACGATATAAATTATTTTACCCGCTCCGCCTATTCCGCGGGGCGGGTAAAATTTTGTAAACTATGGCTGAGACACAAGTTGCTTTAAGATTTAATGAAGTGACATTTGAATTTGAGCACAACAAAAAACTGCTTGATGAAGTCAGTTTTTCGGTGCGTTCGGGGAGCCGCATTACTTTAATGGGCCAGAACGGGGCCGGCAAAAGCACTTTATTCAAAATGATCACCGGCGAGATTAAACCCACGGAAGGCCAGGTTTTTTGCACCCCGAATGACGCCACTATTGCCATTGCCCGCCAGGTGATGCCCCAGGAATACCGTGATTTTAAGGTGCGGGATTTTTTTGCTGCGGTTTTTAAAGAGAAACAGTATAGTTTGGATAAATTGATTAAAGACGTGTTTGCCGTAGTCCACCTTGATTTACCTTTGGATAAAACTGTTAAAGAATTTTCCGGCGGCCAGCAGGCGCGCCTATTACTAGCCCAGGCTTTGATCCAAAATCCGGATATTTTATTATTGGATGAACCGACTAATAATTTAGACCAATATGGCATCGAGCATTTAACCGGTTTTTTGATGACCTATGAAAAAACCTGTTTAGTGATTTCCCATGACGCGGATTTTTTAAACGCTTTTACTGACGGCGTATTATATTTGGATGTCCATACCCATAAAATTGAGCAGTACACCGGCAATTATTATGATGTGGTGGAAGAAATAAAAAACCGCATTGAGCGCGAAAACGCCCAGAACGCGCGCCTGCAAGCCCAGATCCGCGAGAAGCGCGAGCAGGCCGAAGTGTTTGCCCACAAGGGCGGCAAATTGCGCGGTGTGGCCAAAAAGATGCGCGAGCAGGCCGAGGAAGCCGAGGAAAATATTGTGGAGGTTAGGCGCGAGGATAAAACCATCCGCGAGTTTGAGATTCCTTGCCAGGAGTTTGCTATTCATTTTGACGGGAAAATTATTGAACTAAAAACCGTGTCCGCGCGCAAAAATACCCATGTCTTGATTGCCGGGCCCAACGGCATTGGCAAAAGCACTTTGCTCGAAAAGTTGGCTCAAGGCACGGGCGATGGTTATGAAATCGCCCCGGGGGTGAAGCTGGGTTATTATAAACAAGATTTTAGCAATTTAGACTTCGACAAAACCGCTTACCGGGCTTTGGCCGAAGTGATGGCCGAGGAAAGCGAGCACGAATTGCGTTCCACGGCGGCCGGGTTTTTATTAGACGGCAAATTGCTTTCCAGCCCTATTAAAGCCTTGTCCGAAGGGCAAAAAGGTTTGCTCTCATTTTGCCGTTTGGTATTAATGAAGCCGGGATTACTCATTTTAGACGAACCCACTAACCATATAAACTTCCGCCATTTGCCGATTATTGCCCAGGCCTTAGATAAATATCAAGGCGCCATGTTTTTGGTTTCCCACATCCCGGATTTTGTCGGGCAAATCCGCGTTGACGAGGTGATTGATTTAAACGCCACGTTTATTTAATATGCCAAAAAAATATGATGTGCTAGTAATCGGGGGCGGCGCATCTGGGCTCATGGCCGCTGGGCGGGCCGCGGAACGGGGGCTTAGGGTTTTGTTACTCGAAAAAAATAAACGTTTGGGGGAGAAATTGCGCATCACCGGCGGCGGACGGTGCAATATTACCAATGCTGAAGAATCAGAGAGGCTGCTCTTCGCGCATTATGGCGCGGCGGAGCGTTGGTTGTATTCGCCGTTTTCGCAATTTGGCATGAAAAGCACCTTCTCGTTTTTTGAAGGCAGGGG
>CAYILY010000005.1:0-2001 GCA_964364395.1 uncultured Gammaproteobacteria bacterium
CTTGGTAGTTTTTGTGCAGGGTTTTGATAAGCATTTTTGGCGCAATGCTTCGCTGGTTTTTTATGTGGCCACAGTTTTAATTTTAGCCGGCTTGCTATTTTTTGGCGCCACCACGCGCGGCATTCGCGGCTGGCTGTATTTGGGGCCGATTGCCATTCAGCCCGCGGAGTTTGCTAAAATCGCCTTAGTGCTTTTTTTGGCCACGACTTTAGAGAAGCTTAATTTTGATATTGCCAATGCTAAACATTTAATTTTAGTTTTGCTGGTGGTGGGTTTGCCGGCGGGCCTGGCGGCCGCGCAGCCGGATTTTGGCTCGGCGTTTGTTATGGCCGTGGTCAGCGCGGTGATGATTCTTTATACTGGCCTGGATAAGCAAAAATTTATTATATTAATTTTAGGCGGCTTGCTGCTGGCCGCTTTTGCTTGGTTTGGATTTTTACAGGATTACCAAAAAAACCGCATCCTCACCTTTATTAATCCCCAGGCCGACCCCTTGGGCGCGGGCTATAATGTCCGCCAGGCCATGGTGGCTGTGGGTTCGGGCGGCCTGACGGGCCGGGGTTTGGGGCTGGGCACCCAGAGCCAATTAAACTTTTTGCCGGAGCAGGAAACGGATTTTATTTTCGCGGCTCTGGCCGAGGAGATGGGCTTTTTAGGCGGCGCGGCTGTCTTAATCCTTTATTTAATCATGATGCGCCGGATTTATCTGCTAATTAAAGCCAGCGAAGATTTATTTACTAATTTTATGCTCTTGGGCATAATGGGTATATTTTTAACCCAGTCAGTCATCAACACCGGCATGAACATGGGCATATTCCCGGTGACCGGCATTACTTTGCCGTTTGTCAGCTATGGCGGGAGTTCGCTGTTGGTCAGCTTCTTTGCCTTAGGCCTGGCCCAAACCGCGCGGCAGAGTTAATCTTGACTGATAGATATTTTTAGGTTATTATTCGGGCAATATAAATGACGCACGTTTATGGCTAATTCCTCTTCCCCCCTGGATAATTTACGGCTCATATCCTATTGCCCCTTGTGCAACGCCCATTATAATCCGGCGGAAGCCAAGATTCTGGAGCAAAAAGAGGGCGCGCATTTGATTCACGTGGAATGCGGCGCCTGCCGCAGCTCGATTGTGGCCGTGGTGATTATGGGCGGCATTGGCATTAGTTCCGTGGGCTTGATTACGGATTTAACCAGCCAGGATGTGTTGCGCTTTAAAAACAGCGAGGCTATTAACGAAGACGATGTTATTGAGGCTTACCGCGCGCTGTCGGAAACTGATAATTTGGCGAAATTACTTAATTAAAGTTACTTATGACCACGATTGAAATTCAAACTCGAGAAAAGTTCGGCAAAGGCGAATCGCGCCGCGCCCGGCGCTCCGGCTTGGTGCCGGGCGTGATTTACGGCGAAGGCATTGCCAGCCGCCATTTTACGGTGCCCGAAGTGGCGGTTAAAAAATTGCTCCGCTCCGAAGGCAAAAGCAATTTATTTGACGTGCAAATTGCCGGCGAGGACAAAGCCGTTAAAGCCATTGTCCAAGACTGGCAGAACCACGCGGTTTCTGGCCGGCCGGAACATATTGATTTATACCAAGTGCGCATGGACAAAGTTTTGCACACCAAGATTGCCTTGCATTTTGTAGGTGTTTCCAGCGCCGTGAAAGATTTAGGCGGCACTTTGATAAAACAAGCTGACTCTTTAGCGATTGAATGTCTGCCGGGTGATTTAATCAACCACGCGGAAATTTCCATTGCGCCGTTAAAAACTTTTATTGACCATGTCCGCGTTAAAGATTTAGTGTTGCCGGCCGGCATTAAAGTTTTGTTGGACAGCGAAGCGATTTTAGCCAACGTGGCCGCGCCGCGCACGGACGCGGAAATGGAAGCCTTGAAGGGCGAAGTGAAAGCCGATGTTTCAGCCATTGAAGTGCTGACCGAGAAGAAGAAAGAAGGCGAAGAGGGTGAAGCGGTTGCTCCGGTGGAAGAAAAGAAAAAATAA
>CAYILY010000005.1:2101-22763 GCA_964364395.1 uncultured Gammaproteobacteria bacterium
GAAAGAAGGCGAAGAGGGTGAAGCGGTTGCTCCGGTGGAAGAAAAGAAAAAATAAAACTTGTCTTAATGACAATTCGTTATATAAAAACAAAAAAACACCGTTCGCGCGGCTGGTATTACTTGGCCGCTATCGGTGTTTTTTTGTTGTTGATTTTTGGCAGTATTAAATTAGGCCAGCATATTTGGCAAAGCTGGGGCCAGGGATTAAGCTCTAATTTTACTAAAACCGCGGCCGAAGCGGACTATAATCCTTTTGCCAGAGCGGCTAATTACCCGGTGGCGGTGATGATTGATAATTCGCCGGAAGCGCGGCTCTACCACGCCGGGTTAGCCGAGGCTTTGGTAGTTTACGAAACTTTGGCCGAAGGCGGCTCCACGCGCTTGGAGGCTTTATTTGCCGGCGCGCCGGCGGCCGAACGGGTGGGGCCGGTGCGCAGCGCGCGGCCGTATTTTGTGCAAGTAGCCGCGGGTTGGGGGGCGTTTTATTGGCATGCCGGCGGCAGTCCCGAGGGTTTGGCTTTAATTAAGAAGTTGGTTAGGCAAAACGAGTTCATTAATCTAAACGAAATTTCCGGCTATGGCCCCATCTATTTATGGCGCGAAAAATCCATCGGGGCTCCCCATAATTTGTTTACTTCCGGCGAAAAAATCGCCAAGGCTTTAGCGGATTTTGAGTTAACCACTTTGCCGGAGGCTAAATTAACCTGGCGCTGGGAAAAGAACGGCAATGACAAGGCCGTTAAAAAACAGGCCGAGAAAGCTGCTGGCTTGGCTAATAATATTCAAGTAATATTTTCGCCGGGCCTGGTGTTTAACCCCAGTTATATTTATGATGCCGAGAAAAAGGCGTATCAGCGCAGTTTGGCTAAAAAATCGCACCAAGATTATAATACTAAAGAACAATTAGCGCCGGCTAATGTGATTATCCAAAAAGTGTCTGCTGAAGTCGCGCTCGCGAGCGGTTATGACCGGATTGATTTTAATATCATTGGCGAGGGCGAGGCGATTTATTTCCGCGATGGTCAGGTATTTAATGGCCGGTGGAAAAAAGCGTCTACTGCCAGCCAAACCGAATGGTTTTTAAATGATCGGCCGTATGTTTTAAAACAAGGCCAAACTTGGGTGGAGATTGTGCCTGGGGAGCGGGAAGTTAGTTATAACTAAAATTTAACCCTGCTTGTGTTGATAAGCAGGGTTATTATCCGCCGCCTCGGCGGATTGTACAACCATCCATTCGCGTGTCTGGTTGTTATTCCATCCATTGTTCTCTCCCCTTTATTTTGATTCAAGAAAGTATCGGAACTCGGCGATGCCGGACAGTGTTAAAGTTGGCTCACCGTTGTCAGCGGGTTCGCCGGTGATAGTGAAGATCGGGGCATCCCAGCTCATGGCCGTGATTTCCGTAAACACACGGCTGATTTCTTGCCGGCCGTTGCCGCCGATCGTGACGGCCCAGATCCGGGTGGGGATGCCTTGCAGGCCGCCCCGCTGGAAGTAAGAAACAAAAGCGCCGATTTGCAACCGAATAGATCGGTCACGCTCCTGGTGTTTCCAAGGGCTGGCGCGGTTTTGCGCCCGAAAAGCGGGCGAAATTTCTGTTAAGGTGCTCATAGCGTCCACCTTTCTCAAAAACCGAAAAACGCGAATGGAAGTATTTTACTTATACCATAAATGCGCGATACGGTCAAAGCCGGCTAAATCTTTAATTATCTCACAGCTAAAGCCGCTCTCCGCGGCCATTTTTTTAATTTGCTCATTTTGGCGCGGGTCAAATTCAATAAAAGCTTGCCCCCCCGGATTTAAATAGTCTGGCAGACTCTTAATTATTTTTTTAATGTCATCCAGACCCTCCGTGCCGCTTTGGTGGCTGATAGTTGGTTGGAAGAAAACCTCTTTGTCTTTGGTCCACTCGTTATTCCAGCCATAGGGCGGGTTGGAGACAACTATATCGACAGAATGGGGTAAGGCGGCTAGCAAATCGCCATTATAAAAATCAATTTTTGCGTTTAAGTTGGCAGCGTTTTGTTTGGCCACGGCCAAAGCATCAGGCGATATGTCTGCGGCTATAATTTTCGCCTGGGGGAATTTTAAAGCTAAAGTAATAGCAATACAGCCCGAACCTGTGCCAATATCTGCCATAGTGCCGCTAAAATCCAGTGGGACTGTTTTTTTTATAAAATCAATTAAATCCTCGGTGGACGGGCGGGGGATATGGACGCGCTCATCCACATAAAAATCGCGGCCATAAAATTCTTTGTGGCGCGTTAAATAAGCAATGGGTTTGTGTTCGGCGCGCTCGGCTATCAAATCATTGAATTGTTTTTCCTGCTCGGGGCTAACTTCATCTTCGCCGTGCGTCAAAATATATTCGCGCGGTTTTTTGAGAATATGCGACAAAATCACCTCGACGTCTAGGGAAGGTGTTTCTAGATGCTGGAGTTGGTTAAATCCGGTTTGCAGCAAATTGTGGATAGAAGCCATGAGTAATTTCCAATGAATCCAAATAATAGTTTGTTTTCCCGACGCCAGGGAGGGAACCCTTATACATCGGAACAAACACATACAAGGGGCCTCTCCCTAACGTCGAGGCAACAGTACTAATTAGGATTTAGAATTTTTTTCGAGTTTCATCTTGGCGTCTTCATCTTGCAAAGCCTGGATAATATCATCAATCTTCCCATCCATAATCGCCGGCAAGTTGTGCCAGTTTTGCTGGAGGCGGTGGTCGGTCAGCCTATCCTGCGGAAAGTTATAGGTGCGGATTTTTTCGCTCCTGTCGCCGGAGCCGATTTGCCCTAAGCGCTGCGCCCGGCCTTCGGCCTGTTGTTTTTCCAGCTTGTGCGCCAAGACGCGGGTGCGCATCACCATCATGCCTTTTTCGCGGTTTTGGGTTTGTGAGCGTTCATCTTGGCAGGAGACAGTAATGCCGGTTGGTAAGTGAGTAAGGCGCACTGCCGAATAAGTGGTATTCACCGATTGGCCGCCATGGCCGCGGGCGGTAGTGACTTCCATTTTAATCTCGGCCGGGTCAATATCAATATCAATGGCTTCGGCCTCGGGCATAACCACTACTGTGGCCGTGGAAGTATGCACGCGCCCGGCTTTCTCGGTATCTGGCACCCGTTGCACGCGGTGCACGCCGGACTCAAATTTTAAAGTGGAATAAACATTGCGGCCTTTGATTTCAAAAATAACTTCTTTATAACCGCCAATGCCAATCCGGTTGGTGGAGAGTAAATTAGTTTGCCAGCCATGGTTTTCGGCCAGGCGGGTATAAAGGCGGTATAGTTCCGCGGCAAACAGGGTTGATTCATCACCCCCGGCACCGGCGCGGATTTCCATAATAATGTTTTTATTGTCATTCGGGTCAGTGGGCAATAGCGCGCGCTTGAGGCTGGCTTCGAGCTGGTTTTTTTGTTCGCTTAAAGCTTTAATTTCCGCTTCCGCTAATTCCACCATTTCTTTTTCCGGCGACTCGCCCTTGGTTTTTTCCGCCTCTAGCAAAGCTTTAGCCACTTTTTCGTAATCTTGCGCCAAAGCCAATTTTTCTTTTAAGTCTGAATATTCTTGGGATAGAGCCTGTAATTTATTCCTATCCGAAACCACTTCATTGGATTGAAGCAATTTTTCTAACTCCGCGGCGCGCGCTTTAATTTGTTGGACATGATTAATCATAATAATTTTACTGTCATCCCGAGGCGTTAGAGAACGTGCCACAAGTAGTGTATGCCGCAAGCAAAGTAATATAGTTCACTGCGGTGAATGGGGCACGCCGAGAGGATCCCATGGCTCATTGCATTGATTTGGGGGATCCTCTCCCTCCTTTTTACTTTGTGATTTTAATCCTTTATCAAGGTGTGGCACGAACAAAGCGTTTAAATTGTCTATTGTGTCGGTCGGGATGACAACTAAAAACCGCCTAGAGTCATCATACACTCTCAAGCGGTTTAGACTCAAGCTTAGTTATTTTTTATCAGTCGCTACTTCAACTTTTTCAACTTTTTTGGCTTTCGTGGCTTTGCGTTCGGCAGTAGCCGCTTTCTTGGCCGCGGCTTTGGCGGTCAGTTTTTGGAAACGGTCAACCCGGCCGGCGGTATCAATCAAATTCTGCTTGCCGGTGTAAAAAGGATGGCAGTTGGAGCAGATTTCGGTGTGGATTTCGGCCATGGTGGAACCAGTGGCAAAAGTCTGCCCGCAGGCGCAAACCACTTTAGCTTCAGTATTATATTTGGGGTGGATAGTAGGCTTCATATTTATAGAGGATATATTAATATAATTTGGATAAAAAAGCAAGCCCAACGGTAAACTGTTGGGCTTGGTCTGTTTTGTTTGGGTGCGATTTATCGTCGGCCGCGTTTGAAGTTCCTGGCCACGATGCGTAAATAGGGGAGCTGATACTCGACTTTTGATTTGCAGAAGTAGTAGTTCCCTAATTTGCGCACATAGCCCTTTATGGTTATAGCATCAAGGGCCGCTTGCAGGAAAGGGAAATCGACTGGCCGCAACCTTGTTTGTGGTTTTGTGGCCAATGCCGTGATTATATCCGCAAGGGAAGCCTCGCCGCCATTAGTTTCGCTGGCGCGGTGGAGAGCCAGGATGGTGATGGCCTCGTCTTGGTCCACCACCAGTTGTTTGCGGTTAATGAACTCGTGGTAGGACTTTGGGCCGACCTCGTCGAAGAAGTATGTGCCCATTGGGGTGGCAAAGAAATCCAGCCAGTGGCGGGCTACTTTTCTCTGCTGGTGAAGAGGGCTTGGATCCAATTCCCAGCCCCAATGCCAGCCTTTACCGTCAAGGTTTTTGACCTTGATTCGATGCCAGGGGCGAGTGATGAGTAAAGACCCCAGTGTTGCAATATTCGGGGTTTGGCTTTTATTGCGGTCGGCCAGCCATACTATGGCCGCCAAAGCCTGGGCCATGCGCCGCGGCATTTGCTTGTGGCGAGTGTTCATACATTCCTCCTTGATGATGAGGATCTGGTTGATCAGCGGTAAATTTCGACCCCGGTGTAGCAGTAGGCACAGACCCACCTTGCCACGGAGCTGAGGTGGCCATAGTATTGGCGCTTGTTGCATTGTGGGCAGACCAATGACCCGTCTACCCATCTGGCCCGCGGCCGCTCCTTTTTTGCCTGGGGTTTATTGATCCAGGGCTGGTGCCGTAGCATCTCGCGCATGTGGGCTTTGGCGTGGCTTTGCGTTTTGCCGCGGTTGACGCGCTGATGGCACTTTCGACAGCGAAAGTCTCCGCCGCTGATCCGCTTGAACGTGATTCTCTTGAGAGCCTGAATCAGCTCAAGGGCCGTGGTTGGATCCTTATCCTTATTCATGGCCTTCTCCTCGTATTTAGGGATGAAAGGTGCGGTAGTATTTTCAGCCTAGGCTAAAAGGGGTAAATTGGCAAATAATGGCTCATATCCCAAAGGCTGATTGGCTCAAATGGTGGAAATGAGCCAATCAGCCGGCTTAAACTAGGGCGCCAAATGAGCCACCGGGCAAGGCTTGATTTTTGGCGCGTGGGTGGTAGGGTGGATTTACGAGGGGTAGTGATCTTTTCACGCATCTAACAAAAGGATTGAGAGATGAGCGCGACTTACAAGCAGGCAGGGGTGGATATAGAGGCGGGCGAACTTTTTGCCCAGATGATTGCCAAGGAGGTGGAGTCCAACTGGCCAGGGGTCCAAATTGGCGGTTTTGCGGACGGAGGCCGCATTCCGTCCGAGGCGACCACTTTCAAGGCTGGAGCTGATGGGGTCGGAACCAAGATTGATTTGGCTCGGCGTCTTGATGGCTTCCTTCATGTGGTTGGCTATGACGCGGTCGCTATGACGGCGGTAGATCTCTATATGGATGGGACCAGGCCGGCGGCGTTCTATGATTATCTTGTCGTGGATCATCTTGAGCCGGAGAAGCACATGCAACTTATCTGGGGTATGATCGCCGGTTGCAAGCACGCGATGTGCCATCTCGCTGGCGGAGAAACGGCCGAGCATCCTGGCGTGGGGTTGCCCAAGGGATACATTGATATCGGCGGCTTCTGTGTTGGCTTCCCGTCGCCAAGGCTTCAACTCGACCCGAAGCGCAATATCAAACCCGGCATCAGGTGGTGGTTTACTGGGCAATGTTCCCCGTATCCTGCCCAGTAATTGCGTAGCCAGTATCGGCCTTGGCTCGTGGCGGATACCGCCCATCTTTGGGCTGATTTTGTCCCAGTCAAAAACCAGCATCAGTCTGGAAGAGATGGAGAAGACATTCAACCTGGGCGTTCAGGTCGTATCGGTAACAGACGCGGGTGTTACGGTTCCCCGATGCACCCAGATTGGTTTCATCCGGGAACGTCGCCAGGTTGATCCCCAAGTAGAGTTCCGCGGTAAGTTCGAGTGGTGAAGAAGTAAGGAGTGACCCGATCTCGTTCGTTACGTCGTTTCCGCAGAGGAGTAATTCTGCGGAAACGATTTTTTATTTAGGGCAAATTGATTTTTTTGGCCGGATTTGCTATACTATTGTCATGTTGGATTATCAAGCTGTCAAGGAAACGTTGGCCAAATATCCGGCCGTCAAACTGGCCTATCTTTTTGGTTCGCGCGCCCGGAACGAGGCTGGACCTTTGAGCGATTATGATTTTGCCGTTTATGCCGAGGAACGCGATCTGTATAAACTATCTGATTTGCGTTTCAGCCTCATGGCTGACTTAAGCCGGCTGGTCGGCAGTGACGCGGTGGACGTGGTTATGCTCAATACCGCCGACAGCCCGGAATTGAAGTATCATATTATCGCGGACGGCCAACTTATTTATGAAGAGGAGCCGTACCGCGTGCTGATTGAACCCAGAATTATGTCCGAGTATTTTGATCTTAAGGACTTTTTACAGCGCTATCAGTTAACCAAAGCCGTATGACCTCCATCGACGTTATTGAGAATAAAATCGCGGCCCTGGAAAAGTATCTGGCTATTTTGGCCGGTTATCAGGCGCATACCCAAGAAGAAATTGTCAGCGACACCGACCGCCGGGGCGCTTGCGAGCGCTATCTTTATCTGGCCACCCAAACGGCCGTGGATTTGGCCGAAGCCATGGTATCGTTTAAACAGTTGCGCAAACCAACATCATTGCGCGAGTCTTTTGCTATTCTGGCCGAAAACGGCTTAATTAGCCAATCTTTAACGGATAAGATGGTAAAAATGGTCGGTTTCCGGAATGCTTTGGCCCATGATTACGAGGCCATAGATTACGCAATCGTCTACGACGTGTTGCAAAATAAGCTGGCCGACATCAAAGAATTCAAAGAGGCCATAGCCGGGCATTTGTGATAAGGGCGGTGGAAGGCTTATGTTTGCGTAAAGTTTGACCAAACGATTTGAAAAGCCCTCCACTGGCGAGGGCTTTTTTAGTTCTTTCGAAACCACGTTCACCATTTAAGGAGAGGATATGAGCGCGGAAGTTCTTCACAATCAGGCGAATAGGGTTTGGCTGCATTGGCAAGTCAATGGCCGGGGTAAATGGCGGCATTTTGGGGTAGAATGCCCGGTTTCCGAATTACCGGCTACAGCTTTGAATGTTCTGCGCAAGCGCACCGAGCCGAACGATTCGGTGGTTTTTGGCTTTACATTGGATGGCCATGGCCAGACGGTTGTCCCATTGGGCAAGGCAGATCTCGAGAGATTGATTGCCAGCCAAAATGACGCCGGTCTGACCGAGGACGGACGAACATTGTTGGGCTGTCGGATTTTGGACCCCTAGGCCGAGGTCAAAACAAAAGGCCGGGGCTTGTCGCAGGACAAGCCCTTTTTTTATTAGGGCCGGGCGCGATGGCTTAACCGCCGCCACATGATTATCAGTAAAATAAAGGAAACGACATATAATCCAATGGTAATATAGGCTTTGGTCATAAATTTTATTTTTTATCTTTGGTCACAAAAAATAAAAACACTGTCAACCCCAGGGCCATGATGGCCCCGATTAAATACATGGTAATAAGCGCGTCATTAATATCGTTCATAAGAATTAGCTAGAAATATACTGACTAGCCAGCAGATAATAGCGGCTATGAAGCCGATTATAAGCGTAATACCAGTGAAGTTTTTGTTGAATAACGGGTCAATGAAAGCCGAAGCGAAAAATATTTGAGCAATGTCTTTACTGATATCAGAGAGCGTGGTGATAGTTGCGCTGGATAATGCCATAAGATGTTTTTATTATAGGGGATTTGCATTTTTTCCGCAACTATATTATAGTATGGCTACTTTATTAATCATGCTATTTGAGGCTAAAGATCCTCCCCCTATAGCTTTAGCGACAGGGGGCCCGAAGCCGACGAGAATAGCAGTAGCTAAAAGGAGAATTTATATGTCAGACATCAAACTTCCGTCATTGGAAGAGTTAATGGAAGCTGGAGTTCATTTTGGCCATACCACCAGCCGGTGGCACCCCAAGATGAAGCCTTTTTTGTATGGCAAAAAGGGTGGCATTCATATTATTGATTTGGCCCGCACCCAGGAACAATTGGCCAAGGCTGTGGCTTTTGCGGAAAAGGTCGCGCAGAGCGGCAAGACGGTTTTATTTGTCGGCGTTAAGCCTTTAGCTAAGGGCATTATCAAAGAAGAAGCCACGCGCTCCCATTCGCCATACGCGGTGAACCGCTGGATTGGCGGCACTTTAACCAATTGGCCGGCCGTGGGCGGCATGGTCAAGCGCATGAAGCAAATTGAAGACGACACGGCTTCCGGCAAACTGGAAAAATATACCAAAAAAGAACAATTAGATTTCAACGTGGAGCGCGTTGATTTAGACAATTTGGTCGGCGGCTTGCGCGATTTCCGCGGCACGCCCGGGGCTTTATTTGTGGCTGATGCTAAATACGACAAAACCGCGGTGGCTGAAGCCGTTAAGCTGGGCATTCCGGTGATTGCTTTGACGGACAGCAATATTAATATCGGCAAAATCGCTTATCCGATTCCGGCTAATGATGATGCCTTGAAGTCCGTGTCATTGATTGCTAAAGTAATAGCAGAGGCGGTGCTGGCTGGTAAAGAAAAAGCGCAAGTCCAAGCCCAGCCGGTAATAGAAACGCCAAAGGCTCAATAAATAAATAACATTCTGTCATCTCGAACGAAGTGAGAGATCCCATTGTTTTAAGATTATACGTCTTTAAATCCATGGGATCCTCACGCCCCGCTAAGGCGGGGCTCAGGATGACAGCTCTAAAATATGTCCGAAAAAGATTTGATAATTAAACTTCGTACCCAAACTGGTGCTGGCATGATGGATATTAAGGAAGCCATTACCGAGGCCGGGGGAGATGAAAATAAAGCCATTGATATTTTGCGCAAAAAGGGGCAAAAAATCGCGGCTAAGCGCGCCGAACGCACTACTGGTGAAGGCGTGATTGGCAATTATGTGCATGGGAGCGGCAAAGTAGCGGCCATGGTTAAATTGCAATGCGAAACCGATTTTGTGGCCCGCAATAGTGATTTTAAAGAATTGGCTCATGACTTGGCTATGCAAGTGGTGGCGTCCAGCCCGCTTTACCTAAAAGCCAGCGAAATTCCCGCTGACGTGATTGAGCGCGAAAAAGCCGTGTATCGCGTGGAAGCAGAAAAAACCGGCAAGACCGGCGACATGGCTGATAAAATTATTGAGGGCAAATTAAATAAATTTTATACTGATGTCTGCCTTTTAAACCAGGCTTTTTTTAAGGACGATAAAAAAACCATCCAAACTTTGCTAGACGAAGCCACGGCTAAGATTGGAGAGAAGATAGAGATCGGTGGTTTTTCCAGAGTACAAATCTAAAATCAGTGTCATCCCGGGCTTGACCCGGGATCCACTTTTAATCAAAGAACTGGATTCCGGCTCAAGCCTGCCCTCGACCTGATCGGGGGGCCGGAATGACAATAAAGCGTAAGCATTATGAAATTCAAGTACAAGCGCATTTTGGTGAAGTTTTCCGGCGAGGCTTTGGCCGGCACTAAATCGTTTGGTTTGGATTTTAAGGCTGTGCGCGCTATTGCCAAAGAATTAGTCATACTCCGCCAGAGCGGGGTGGATTTAGCCGTGGTGGTCGGCGGAGGAAATATTTTCCGCGGCAAATCTATTCCACGCGATTCCATTGACCAATCCACGGCCGACTATATGGGCATGATCGGCACGGTCATCAATGCCTTGGCTTTGCAGGCCGAGATTGAAAAAGCCGGCGGGGAGTGCCGCGTGTTAACCGCTTTATCCATTAAAGAAGTGGCCGAAGACTATATCCGCCGCCGCGCCACCAGCCATTTGAAAAAGGGGCGGATTGTTTTATTCGCGGCCGGCACCGGCAACCCATATTTTACGACTGATACGGCCGCGGCACTCAGGGCTTTGGAAATCGGCGCCGAAGTTTTATTAAAAGCTACCACTCATGTGGACGGCATTTATACCGGCGACCCGCGCAAGAGCAAATCAGCAAAAAAATTGAAACACGTTGATTCGCAAACTGCGCTGGAGAAGCATTTGCATATCATGGACTCTACGGCTTTCAGCTTATGCCAGGATAATAAATTGCCGATTGTGGTGTTTAAATACCAAACCGGCGCCATTGCCAAGATTTTACACGGCCAATCAGTGGGCACGCTGGTAGACCACAAGAGATAAACGATAGTAAAAAAAAATGGGCGTTTGACTTTTTACTATACCTATGGTATAGTATTTTTTCTTCTCAAAACAGGGGAGAACCCGAGCCTCGGGCAGAGGCAAAAGCGTTCTTTGGGTTTTTAGCCCAAGAATCCAAAAGGAGGCCAGCAATGGCTAAGTATCCGAAGTTGACTGGAGAGATAGAGACTGCTCTTCTCCAGATCAACACTGTAGCCGGACGTCTTGAGGCGCTGGGCAATATCCTCGGCGAACTCGACAACGAGTCAGTGGCCGAAGGATTGCTGACTGGCGACTTCAAGGTCGAAGTAGTAGAAGGCCAGGTGGTCATCCAGCGGGGCATTCCGTTACTGTTTGACCGCCACCCTTGCCGCATCAGGCCGCGCAATCTGGCGGCAAACATCTGCAATCCGAACTGGAATTTCCACTTGGATCGGATCGCGCTCGACCATTATGAGCGTCTGGCTCGTATGGAAGAGTACTGTGGTACCGGCAATGTCATATCAGTGTCCGAGTTTCAAGAGAGAACTGAAGCGGGCCATGCGAAGGCTATGGCCTTGCCTGGTTGCGCCAATCTGGCCAAGGCTGTCAGGTTGCCTCTCTGTCTGTCTAGAGCCGAGATCCACGATCTCGGACAGGCGCTGGACGAGTTGTATCTGCCGACCGTGGAACAGAGCTACAAAGCTCAGTTTCCGCAACGGAGTTTTACCAATTGCCTCCATGGTCAACTGGCCAAGCAGGTCAGTATCGTGTCTGGTTCTCACTATGAGACATTGCTTCAGGCGTTGAGCCGGGGGACGGTGGTGGCGAATTACTACCCAAATACGCTCCAAGGGTATTCGGTTCACGCCCAACGCGAGCAGATGGCAACCTTGCCGGAGGGATTCATCCTTTCGGGTCCGCTGGACACGGCCATGGGCTGGGTCATGTACCCCGACGTTCTAGGTCGGGATTACAAGACCCCGGGTTACGATTGCTCCGCGGTTCAGTGGCAGTCCTCCGCGCGCTCGTTGTGCTTCGGGGCCTGCGTTGGCGAGGCGGACTTCGGCCGCAGGGCGAACCTGTCCGATGCCTGCGGCCGCTACTCGGGCGGTCTGTTGTTCCTCGGGTAGTGTGGCCTTCGGATTTTGGCCACTTTGCCCTGGGAATTGGTTTTCGGTCTTTGGTTTTTGGCGCAATGCTTTCGAGCATTGCGCCTCTTTTTTATTTCCAGTAAACCTTGGCCTATAAATCCGCCAATAAACTCGCCTCATCGGCGGGTCAACACAGCCCGCCTTTGAAAAAGGCGGGCTGTGTTGACTATTTATCGGCTTTATGATATTATATTAAGTAATCAACTAGATATAGCTGTTTTTCAGCTAATGTTAGCCATTAATATGGATTCCCAAAATACCCAATTTAACTCAATTTTGGACAAAGTTATGGCCGCAAGCCAAGAACAGGAATTAGCCAGTTTTAATCCTGTGGATATTGTGACCATTCTTTTCCGTGAGCTCGGGAGCCGCGAACAAGACATCTTGCGCCGCCGTTTTGGCTTGCATGGCAAAGGCAATGAGACCTTGGAAGAAATCGGCAAAGGCTATAATGTGACGCGTGAACGGGTGCGCCAGATTGAAAACGCGGCCATTAAAAACATCAAAAACCGCCCATATTATCATGATACTTTAAAGCCCGTGAACGTGGTGGTTTTAGCCAGCTTGGAAAAACATGGCGGTTTAATGGCCGAAGACCATTTATTGGAATATATTTTACAAACCGCCCATACTGACGCGGTCGCCCGCGGCCATATGCTGTTTTTGCTGGCCCGTTTAGGCACCGAAAAGGTGCTGCGCGACGAAGTTCCGGGCCATATCGCGGCTTGGCGTTTGGATTTTGTGGGCTGGGAAAAGGCTAAAAAAACCATTGAAGAATTAACCGCGATTTTAGAAAAGCACGGCGAGCCTTTGACTGAAGATGAATTATTGAATTATTTCCGTGAAACCGAGACTTTCAAGAATCATCGCGAACATTTTGGTTTTAATGAAGCGAGCCTAGACCCGATCTACGCGCACTTGCGCACTTCCACCAAGCTTAAAACCAATCCGTACAAGGAATGGGGATTAGCCAATTGGAAAACCGTTACCCCGAAACGGATGGGCGACAAGATTTATTTAGTCATGAAAAAGCACGGCCAGCCCTTGCACTTCCGTGCCATTACCGAAAAAATCAACCAAGCCGGTTTTGATAGCAAGAAAGCTTACGCCCCGACCGTGCACAATGAATTGATTTTAGATGATCGCTATGTGTTAGTCGGCCGCGGCATTTACGCCCTGAAGGAATGGGGTTATGTGCCGGGCGTGGTAGCTGATGTTATTTCCGATGTTTTGAAAAAGGTCGGAACACCGCTTTCCCGCGATGAGATTGTGGAGAAGGTTATGGAACAGCGCTTGGTAAAAAAGGGCACGGTTTATTTGGCCTTAGCCAGCCTTTCCCGTTTTGCCCGCAACGAAGACGGCAAGTATTTTTTGAACGAGAACGCCGCCTAATAATTTAAATTAAAAAACTTATCCCCATACTTTCTAAAGTGTGGGGATTTGTGTTATAATAACATACGAATGGCGCAACCTTTGCCAAAGGCAAAGGGCATGCGAAAGCGCCTATACTAAATTTGTAAAAATAAAAAATGGATTTTATTCTTGGGATTTATAGTTTTGTCATGGATGTTTGGCGCGAGGCCATGAACGCGCCCACGCCCGTGGAAGCTGGTTTGATCATAATGATTAATGGCGGCTGGGTTTTTGTGGTGGTGGCGGGCTGGGACGCGTTTAAGGCTTGGTGGTTGAATCGGATGCGTAATATTTATCACTCCAAGACACGCAGTTTTATTTTGCTGGCCATTGACGTGCCGCGCGACAACGAACAATCCCCGCGGGCCGTGGAGGGTATTTTCAACCAATTGCACGGCGCCTTGCCGGGCGCTAATACTTTATGGCAGACTTGGGGCCTCGGGAAAACCGTGGATTATTTTAGCTTGGAAATAGTCAGCATCGACGGCTATGTCCAGTTTTTGATTTACGCCATGGAAGATTACCGCGATTTAGTGGAAAGCGCTTTTTACGCCCAGTATCCGGACGCGGAAATTACGGAAGTGGAGGATTATGTCGACGGCCCGAACGGCGACTTTGTTAATTTAAATTTTCCGAATGATAAGTATGATATTTTCGGCACGGAATTCATATTGGCAAAGAATAATGCTTTCCCGATTCGTTTATGGAAAGATTTTGAGCACACGATGTCGGCGGAGCTAAAAGATCCGATGGCTTCGCTCTTGGAAAGTATGAATAAAATCGGGCCAGGCGAACAGCTGTGGTTCCAGATTGTAGCAACTCCGGAATATGGCAAAAACTGGATGACTAGCGCGCGCAAACAGGCCATGAAAATCGCCGGTAAAAAAGCTGAAGAAAAACCTGTCGGCTTGATGGATAGTTTTTTGGGTGGCGCGCTGGAATGGCTGGATACTCTCGGCGGGCAAATATTCCCTTTTTATAATGCCGGCGGAGCGGAGGAAAAAAAGAAAGACGATTTGCCCAGCTTGATGTTGCATTTAACGCCCGGTGAAAAATCCCAGATTGAGGGCATTGAAATGAAAGCCGATAAGCCGGGGTTTTGGTGCAAGATGCGCTATATTTATATTGGCCAGAAAAAAGTTTTTTCCCGCGCCCGCGGCGTGGCGCCGATGTTAGGGGCGATTAGGCAATATGATTCTTATACCAATAACAATTTAACGCTTCATAAATACACTAAAACTTCGGGCATTGATTATTGGCTGACTAAATACCGCATGTCCCTCCGCAAGAATAAAATTTTACGCGCCATCCAGGGCCGCTCCCGCGCCATGGGTTCTTACGGCATAATTTTAAACACCGAGGAATTATCCACGGTTTACCACTTCCCGGTTATCACCGTCAAAGCGCCGCTGGTCTCGCGCACCGAGGCCAAGCGCGCCAGCGCCCCGATTTCTTTGCCCCTCGAAACACCATCGCCGTTCGCCCGTTTTAAAACCGCGGGCTATGCTAAAGCCCCGGCGCCGGCCGCTTTGCCGGAAGCAGCCATTGAGGCGACGGTGCCACCCGCCACTGAGCCAAGCGCTGGTGTGCCGGAGAATTTGCCATTTGTTTAAAAATTAAATACTGCATATGAAACATCAACATTTTTGTTTCCAGAACACCAGCGGCGTCACGCAAAGCGTGGTAGTATTGCTATCCGCTTGTTTAATTATTATCAGTTTTGTGTCTGGTTATTTTTTGGCCTTAGCGGCCAATGCCCGTTATGCCAGCCAAGATCCGTTAATTGAAGACAGCGTGCGCCCGGGTTCGGTGCGCGCTTTAAGCAAATAAAAAATGGAACTCCAGAAAAACATTGACGTCACAGTTTTAGCCCAAACCAATTTCCGCGGCACCGCGCGGCGGTTTGGCATAAAAACCGACGACCGCCGCCGGCATGTGTATTTGATTGGCAAAACCGGCATGGGCAAGTCGACCATGCTGGAGAATATGATTATTCAGGATATTCAGGCCGGGCGCGGCGTGGCGGTGGTGGATCCGCACGGCGATTTGGTGGAAAAAATCATCAACTTCGTGCCCAATGAGCGGGTTAATGACGTGATTTATTTTAACCCCGCGGATTTGGATTTCCCGATTGCTTTTAATGTGTTTGAAACAGTCGGGCGCGAACAGCAGCATTTGGTGGCCTCGGGCTTGATCGGCATTTTTAAAAAGCTCTGGGCCGATTCCTGGGGCCCGAGATTGGAATATGTTTTGCGCAACGCGATTTTAGCTTTGCTGGAATACCCGGATTCCACGCTCTTGGGCGTGATGCGCCTCTTAGTGGATAAAGGCTACCGTAAAAAAGTCACCACCAAAATCAGCGATCCGGTAGTGCGCTCGTTCTGGATTGATGAATATTCCAAATACCCTGATAAATTCCAGTCCGAGGCTATTGCTCCGATCCAGAACAAAGTCGGCCAGTTTTTGTCCAGCCCGGTGATCCGCAATATTGTCGGCCAAACGCGCTCATCTTTTAATTTGCGCCAGGCCATGGATGAGGGCAAAGTACTGCTTTTCAATTTGGCTAAAGGCCGGGTGGGCGAGGACAATTCCGCTCTTTTGGGCGCCATGTTAATTACTAAAATCCAGATGGCGGCCATGTCGCGCGTGGATATTCCCGAGCCCGAGCGCCGCGATTTTTATTTATATGTTGATGAGTTCCAGAATTTTGCTACCGAAAGTTTTGCCAATATTTTATCCGAGGCGCGCAAATACCGCCTGAATTTAATTATCGCCCACCAATATATTGAACAGCTGGAAGAAGAAGTGGCGGCCGCGGTGTTTGGCAATGTGGGCACCTTAATTTGTTTCCGCGTCGGCGCCACGGACGGGGAAATGCTGGAAAAAGAATTTGACCCGTATTTTTTGCTGGTGGATTTGGTCAATCTGGCTAAATACGACGTGTACATGAAGTTGATGATCGACGGCGTGTCTTCGCAGCCTTTCTCGGCCACTACCTTGCCGCCCTGGGGCGGAGAGGTGAATAACCGCGACAAAATTGTTAAAGTCTCGCGCGAACGCTACGCCACGGCGCGCGAGGTGGTGGAAGAAAAAATCGTGCGCTGGAGCGCGGCCGACCACAGCGAAGAAGCCGGCCCGGCCGGCGATGGCGCGCCCCGTTCGGCCTTGCCGCGGCCGAGTTTGCCCAGGCCGGCGGCCGCCAGTCCGGCTATGGCTCCGGCATTTGCAGCGCCTACGTCGGCTCGTGAGGCAAAAGTTGAACCGGCTGTTCCGGACGCAGGTCTGCCTTATGAGGCCCAGTGCGATATTTGCGGCACCGCGGTGCGCCTTTCTTTCCGGCCCGATGGCGTGCGGCCGGTATATTGCAAAAATTGTTTAAAGAAAATCCGCGCTGGCGAACTGCCGCGCCTTGAGCCTAAGCAAAAAGAAAGGAATCCACTCCCAAAGCCCGAGGAGCCAAAAAAGCCGGCGCCAGCCCAAGATTTTAGCCTAGAGCCGATTGATACCGGGCCAGCCATATCTTTATCACAAGCACTGTCGCGCGGCGCGCAAAAGTTCAAGGGATAATAATCAATAACCAATCATCAATCACCAGGAAAAAACCAATAACCAAATATTCTTTCTGTCATCCCGCACTTGATGCGGGATCCATAAACAATCAAAGAACTAGATTCCCGTTTTCACAGGAATGACAATAAGAAAGTATTTTTGGTTTGGATATTGGAGTTTGGTTATTTATTGGTGATTGATGATTGGTTATTGGTGTTTTAAATGTTAAAAAAGTTAATTAAAAATTATTTTATTTTATGTCGAAGAAATATTTGGATCCCATTGTTTGCAAAATCCCCAAAGCCCATGAAGAACAAGCTCTAAAAAAAGAGCTGGATTCCAGCGAAAACGGCACCTGGCGCATATTCCGCATTATGGCGGAATTTGTCAGCGGGTTTCATTTTATCGGCCGGTTGGAAAAAACCGTGACTGTGTTTGGCTCGGGGCGTTTAGCGCCGGACCATCATTATTATAAAGAAGCCCAGCAGTTTGGTTATTTAGCCGGCAAAGCGGGTTTCCAAATTGTTACGGGCGGCGGGCCCGGGATTATGGAAGCCGCCAACCGCGGTGATTTTGAAGCCAGCGGCGACTCGATTGGCTTAAACATCCAGTTGCCGTTTGCCCAGCGCATGAATAAATACGTCACCAACGGCATTGGCTTCCATTATTTTTTCACGCGCAAGGTGATGCTTTCGGCCGCCAGCCAGGCTTATGTATTTTTCCCGGGCGGGTTTGGCACTCTGGATGAGATGACGGAAATGGTGACATTAATCCAAACGAAAAAAATGGAAGCTATTCCGGTGGTGTTGGTGGGCAAAGATTTTTGGCAGCCATTAATTGATTGGTTGAGCCAAACCGTGGTGGGGGAATTTAAATGCATTAATCCGGACGATTTAAAAATTTTCCAATTGGTGGATACAGCTGAAGAGGCGTTTAAGATAGTAAAAAAATCCCGGCCGCGCCAGGCATTCTAAAAATAAAATCCAAATGTTGAAATTTGACATTATTTTTTTTATAGGAAACAATGGCTTAATGGTGCTAAAGAAACGCAAGATTGTAAAAGTAGTGGTTGATCGCGCCTTATGCATCGGCGCGGCCAGCTGCATTGCCGTGGCGCCGGATGTGTTTGCCTTGGACAGCGAAAATATCGCGGTCGTTAAAGCGGACGCGCCCCTGGATGATGATATGTTGTTATTGGCCGCCCAGTCTTGCCCGACTAACGCGATTTTTTTATACGACGAAGAAGGGAAACAGGTTTATCCATCAGTGAATTAAAAAACTCCCTGCTGGGGGGAGTTTTTTAGAGTGTTATTTTTTTTCTAAAAATAGTTTCATGGGGTTCCAATAGAAGTCTATCCAGCCTTGGGCGATTTCTTTAGCTTTGTTATCCGGGATGTTGGTTTGGGTAAACACCAATTCCGTGCCATTTTTAGCGGCTTTAATCCGAAAGGTGGCAACGGAATAATGGCCTTTGGGCCAATCGCTGGCGCGCCACTGCTGGACAATGGTTTGGTCCGGCACTAATTCTAAGTTTTCGCCTTCAATATAATCGTCATAGGCCGCGAACTTGCCCCCGGCTTTGCGGCTGATTTTAGCGTTTTTGCCCGAAAAAGCGGTATGCTGTTTATCATCCATTAAAGCCTCATACACCGCGTGCGGCGTGGTTTTGAATTTAACCTTTTGCTTAATAGTTTTAGGCATAGGGCTACTATACCAGTTTTCGCGAAAATAAGCCATTTATTGACGGTTTCATTTTTGTGTTGTAATATATCTTTATGTTAAAGAAAAATAGCAGTCCATTGATGATGAGCATGATGCCCTCGACGCGAAGGCCGATTTTTAGTTGATGGATAATTATTGATAAGCAATCACTAAAAAGCCTTCGCAAAACGCGAGGGCTTTTTTTATTGTTCTTTCAACTTACCCCCATAACCAAGGAGCCAAGCCATGTGCGATGATTATGTTGATCAGCTGGAAATAGAAAATCCGGCTACAGAGGAAGCTGCCTTCATCGATGGTGAAAAGTCTGATCCGGCTGGTTTCAATGCCCAGTGCGGTTATGAGTGAGCCCGCCCCGGCGCCTAAATAGGCGGCCGGGGTTTTTATTTTATATTTTGATCGAAAGTAAATCTTTGGCCACGATTATTTTGCCGGTAAAATGTTTTTTTAAGTCAGCCCGGACATCAAAATTAGAGAGATAATATGGGGCAATATGCGTCGCAACTAATTTTTTAATGCCTGATTCTTGGGCGAGTTTTGCCGTGGCATCGCCGCTCATGTGTGTTTTTGGTTTCATTTTTTCCGGCCAGCTTGTTTCTATAACCGCCACATCGGCATCTTTGCAGGCTTGCCGCAGGCCCGGGCAGTCTTTTGTGTCCCCGGAGTAGGCAAATATTTTACCGGTTGATTCCAAGCGAAAACTGAGTGCTTCTATTCCGTGTTCAGCTCTAAAGCTGTGTAGTTTCCATCCGCGTCCGCGAACCCTATCGCCGTTCGCAAGTTCTTTTAATATAACTTTTTTCTTTGGGGCGCGGCCGGAGAGCGAGAAAATTTTTAACATGCCCGCGATTTGTTTTTTAATTTTTTTAGGGCCGTAGATTGTAATGTCTTTAACGCGCCTTTTTCCGCCGATTTCTCGGCCCGGTTCCGCCAGCGCAATGTGCAGGAATGAAATCAATTCAGACGCGTGGTCTGGATGCATATGCGAAATGAATATCGCAGCAATGTCATAATAATGAATATTGAGCGCGAGAAGCTGGTCAAGCGTGCCCCGCCCAAAATCAAATACGATATTCTGTTTGTTCGTTTGCACAAGATAACCCGCGGTATGCCGCTTGTTGTCTGGCTGGTATGTTCCTGAACCAAGAATAGTTAATTTCATAGTTTTTTGACTTGTTTAGATTATATATCTATGATTTAATCACTAACTTCTATGTCGGCAGTATATAACAAAAATAAAGACATCACAATCGCCGTCGGCCTTTCGGGCGGAGTGGATTCGTCAGTAGCGGCGGCCCTACTCAAAAAACAAGGCTACAAGGTAGTTGGTTTTTTTATGAAAAACTGGTCCGACCAGTTTGGTTTAAAAGAGGCGGACTGCCCGTGGTATCAAGACAGGCAAGACGCTATGGCCGTGGCCGCCAAGCTAGACATTCCTTTCCACACTTTAGACTTTGAAGAAGAATACAAAAACCAGGTCTTAGATTATTTTTTCAGCGAATACGCGGCCGGCCGCACGCCCAACCCGGACGTGATGTGCAACGCCACCATAAAGTTTGGCGTGTTTTTGGATAAGGCATTGGCGCTGGGCGCTGATTATATTGCGACCGGGCATTATGCGCGCTTGACCCCCTCCAACTCCCCCTTAGCAAGGGGGAGAGATCTCCCTCTCCTTACTAAGGAGAGGGTTGGGGTGAGGTCTTTACTCAAAGCTAAAGATAGCAACAAAGACCAAACATATTTTTTGTATCGTCTGACCCAAAATCAGTTAAGTCGCGCCATGTTTCCCGTCGGCGAATATACCAAACCCGAAGTGCGGGCATTGGCTAAAAAGTTTGGTTTGCGGACGCAAGATAAGCCCGACAGCCAAGGCGTGTGTTTTATCGGGCACATTGATTTGCGGAAATTTTTATCGCAAAAAATAAAAGACCAGCCCGGCGATATTGTCACCACCGACGGCAAGGTGGTGGGTAAACATACCGGATTATTTTGGTATACCATTGGCCAGCGCAAAGGCATTGAGATTGGCGGCATTGGCCCGTTTTATGTGGTAGAAAAAGATTTGCAGAATAATAAATTGATTGTCACGCACGATGCCAAAGATGAACGGCTGTATAAAACCGTGGTGGAATTTAATGATGTAAATTGGATTACCCCGGTCCCGACGCAATGCGCCGGACGCATCCGGTATCGCGAACCATTGGTAGAATGCCGGGTGGAGAAGA
>CAYILY010000006.1:0-21011 GCA_964364395.1 uncultured Gammaproteobacteria bacterium
GGAAAAAGAGCTGGGCCAGAAAAGCAATATGCAAAAAATGCATATTGCAAAATCGGACAAACCAGTCGTATTTTATTCTTTAGACGTGGTTTTGGCGGTTGGTTACCGTACAAATTCCGCTCGGGCTATTGCTTTCCGCCAATGGGCAACCAAAACATTGCGCGAGCATATCACCAAAGGATTTACTATAAATCCCAACCAAATAAAATCGCACTACGGGGAGTTCATGCGAGCCGTGGAAAATATGAAAAACCTGCTCCCGCCCGGCGGGGCCATTGATAGCGCCAGTGTTTTGGAATTGATCACCGCTTTTGCCGATACCTGGGTTTCCTTGGACGCTTATGACAAAGATAAGCTGGTATCTAAAGGCGCGACTAAAAAATCCGTGGCCTTGACGGCCGATCAATTAGGTAAAGCGTTGGTAGATTTTAAGGCTTCACTAATTAAAAAAGGGCAGGCTACTGATTTATTTGGCCACGAGAGAAGCGCCGGTAATTTAGCGGGCATTGTGGGAAACGTAATGCAGTCATTCGGCGGGCAAAGCCTATACCCGAGCGTGGAGGAAAAAGCGGCCCATCTTTTGTATTTTACGGTAAAGAACCACCCTTTTACCGATGGCAATAAACGGAGCGGCGCTTACGCGTTTATTTGGTTTTTAAAAAAAGCCGGCATATTCAACGCGGCCAAAATAACGCCGCCGGCGCTGACGGCGTTGACGCTGTTTGTAGCGGAAAGCGATCCGAAAAATAAAGAGCGAATGATTCGCTTGGTTTTGCAATTGTTAAAGAAGTAATATGTTTACCTCGGGAGGGGTGAGTATAGTAAAAATAGGTTTATTCCAAGTTTTAATAACATTGGTTGGTTTTTTTATTTTTGGCGCCAATGTCGCCCAGGCCACCAATCTGGCCGGCTACCCAGGTAGCGGCCTAATGTCCCTAGCCAACAGCCCCTACATAGTCACCGGTGACATAACAGTCAATAACGGCAATACTTTAACTATCGAGCCGGGTGTTATCGTTAAAATGCAGTCTGGCCGGCAAATTTCGGTGCAGAACGGCCAGCTTATTATTGGCAGCGCGTCTAATCCCAGCCCAGTGGTCATTACATCTTATAAAGACGATGCTTATGGCGGGGATACGAATAATGATGGCGCCACCAGCCCAGGCGTAGGGGATTGGAAATACATTCAGGCCTCGTCCGCTAATTCGCACGTGACTATTAATAACGCCTTAATTCGGTATGGCGGATTTAATAGCGCCATGGTGCAGGTTTTAAGTGATGCCCAAGCCACGATTACTAATACCACGATCGAATATAGCAATAATACTGGCCTAGGCATCCGCAATGGCGCAACCACATTGGTGCTGACAAATTCGATTATTCGACATACTTACGAAGGCCTAACTATCTCGTTCCAGGCTGATGCCACCATTACTGGTTCGACTTTTTCCAATAATCGGCGCGGCATTGCCATTGATACAGATGCTGATGTGGCTAATTTAACAATTTCCGGCAACACGTTTTCCGGTAATAATGTTGTAGCCGGCGCTACGCCGTTTGCTGGTTTGGATTTTGCGGATGTGGACGATACTTTAATTGCTATAAATAATGATTGGGGCTCGTCCTCCGGCCCGACCATTGCCAGTAACCCCAGCGGTACTGGGGATAAAATTATTGGCAATGTTACTTATAGCCCCTGGACCGGCCAGAACCAAGCGCCGATTCTATCCTATGTCTCAACCAGCGGCTATATTAATGATGGCGTGGAGCCGAATATTAGTTTCAAAACGCAAAGCGTCCCTTTATTTGAGGTTTCATATTCTGATGCCGAGAATCAGGCGCCAAGTTATGTTAATTTGGTGGTGGCTACCAGCACTTTTCCTATGGTTTCTTATTTTGGCGGAACGCAGACATATTATTCTGATCCATACGCCTTTACCAAAGGTACGTATTCCTACCACTTCGAAGCCTCGGACGGCACTGCCACCGCGCGCTTGCCGGCGACGGGTGAGTTGAGTTTTGCAGTCAAAAATATTCCGGTGATTTTGGTGCCGGGGATTATGGGGACGGAGATGTGGAAAGGGAGCGACCTGATATGGCCGGACATCGTAGATATGCTTGGCGATGTCGGAGATGAATTTATGAATGTTTTGAAAATGAATTCTGATAGTACAGCCAGCGATAGTCAAGTCACAATCGGGGATATAGTAAGAAAGCCAGTGCCAAACAAAAATGTGTTTGAAGGATTGATAAGTCAATTCACGACTTTGGGTTATCAAGAAAATACTGATTTGTTTGTTTTTCCTTATGATTGGCGATTGGATATACGGAATACTGCCATTAGTCTAAAGACAAAAATTGACAGTACAAAAAGTCAGACTACTAGTAGCAAGGTGGATATAGTTGGTCATAGTATGGGCGGTCTGTTGGCCAAACAATATATTTTGGACAATGGTTTATCTTCCTTGAATAAACTATTATTTATTGGCACTCCGCATTTGGGCGCGCCGCTGGCAGCCAAGGCACTGATTTTTGGCGACAATTTGAATGTTAAAATCATGTTTCCGTTTTTGGATCCAGGCCGGATAAAATACATCAGCCAAAACATGCTCGCCATTTACGAATTGTTGCCCAGTCGCGCCTATCTTGACCAAGAATATTATTACTACGACCACACGCAAAGCAGTGTTTTTGATTATGATCGCACCAAACAATTTTTAACAGATTCCGGCTTGAGCTCTATTCTTCTCTCAAGCGCGGATAATTTCCATTCCACGGCCTTGGATAATTTTAACACCACTGGCTTGGACGCCTATAATATCAACGGTTGCGACACGGCGACCGTGACCAGCATTATTAAGCGCAGTGACGGCGAATATTCCATGTTTATGTATGAAGGCGATGGCACTGTACCCTTGGTCAGTTCCAAAGCCATTAATACCCCCAGCAATAAAACCTATTATTTCAAAGGCATTGAGCATGCTACCATGCCCAGTGCTTCGGGAATCAAAGATTTGATAACCAACATTATTGCGGGCAGTACTATTAGTTTGCCAAGCAATGCCACGCAAGATTCATCAATCTGTAAAGTTGAGGGGAAATTGGTTTCAGTGCACAGCCCGGTCAATCTGCACATCTATGATTTATTAGGCAATCATGTGGGTCGAGGAGAGAATGGAGCGATTGATTACAACATAACTGGTGTGGCCTATGAAGAGATTGGAGAAAATAAGTTTGTATTTTTGCCCACATCTGGCGGTCAAACATATCAAATAACTCTAGATGGCACTGGCAGTGGCACATACAGTTTGCGCGTTTCCAAAGTGGAGAATAATCAAGTTATCGAAACCGCCTATTATTCTGATTTGCCGGTCAATGCTAACACCCAAGCCACAGTTACTCTAGCATCATCTGTGGCTAACACGGTCTTACAAGTTGACCAAAACAACACTGGCAGTTTTACTCCAGTATCTGTGAGCGCAGTGCTGGATAGTACTCAATCAGCCGACATAACCCAACCAACCAGCACGATTTCCGTATCTGGCACTAGCACAGGTACTGACCGTTATCAAACATCAGCTACTATTAGCCTATCATCCACTGATGACAATGCTGGAGTGCTTAAGACCGAATACAGCCTAAATAACGGTTCAACATGGAATACTTACTCCAGTTCGTTTATAATAACTACACTAGGCAATACGACTATCCAGTACCGCGCTACGGACAAAGCTGGAAATGTCGAGCCCACTAAATCAAAGACCATTGAGATTGTGGCGGCTTCCAATGCCGTAATTATGATACTGCCGCCAGCATCGGCCCCACCTCAAGTTCTGGGCGAGCAAGCAGAACGACCGGCCAATGAACAATACACCAAAGAGGAAATACTTAATGCTTTGAGCCAAGCCCAGACCGAAATTCTTTTAGATTATCTGAACCAAGAGCCCAATCCAGCCTTGGAACAAAAGGTAGTTCAAGATTATGGCCAGTATTTGGCTCTAGACAAACCAGCTCTCAATTTTATTACTTATGGCACTAAGAGCACCGAGAAACTGGGCATGGGTGAGCGGGCCGGAGTTCTGCGTTCTTATCAATATGCTTTTTCTGCCTTGCCGCAAACCGGATCTGATTGGGAAGATGTGATAAATATTTCTACCAATAAATTACCAAACCGCCGCAATACAAAAGCCGAGCAGGAAGCGCAGAAGATCGTAAAAAAGATTTATGGGCAGGTTGATAACCAATCAACGTTATTTATTGCCTATGGTCTACGGCCAGAGACAAGAGACATTAAAAAAGAAAAATCAGAATTAGGGAGATTTGGAAGAATTTTTGGCAAAATGCCGAGTTCGGTGTTTGATTGGAGTATTTTTAGAGAGATTGTTTATTAAATTTGATAATTAAGACAAAAATATGAAAAAGATAATTTATAAAAATGTAATTTCGTTGATAGTTTTGATTATATTACCTTGGTATGTTTTTGATCAAGAATATTATTGGGATATATTAAGCTTTGATCGTAATTATTTATTTATCATAGTTTTTGTAGGAGTTTTATATTTGCTTTACAGCAATGCCAGGTCTGCAATTAAATCAAAAGGCCGCGAGCGGGTTGCATCAATAATTTTTATTCTTCCGCCGGCTTTGGTTATTTTGTATTTTGTTCTTGGTTATATTGCTTTCAGTCGCTATGGAATTTTAGGTTAATATGTTTGATATCGAAAAAGAATTACAAATCATCAAAGACCGCAACCGCCGCGTGGAAATGGATAAGGCCTGGGAAGTCTCGTGGACACGTCGTTTGTTTATTACGGTTTTAACTTATGCTGTGGCCAGCGTCTGGCTAGTTTTGATTAATGAGGCGGTTTGGTATTTAAAGGCTTTTGTGCCGGTGGCTGGCTATATTCTTTCCACCTTGTCTTTGCCGGCGGTGAAGCGGTGGTGGGTGGGGAACCGAAAATTAAATTATGAAAACAAAACATAAAATCATCCCGCTCCTTATTTTCATTATCCTGGCCCAATTGGCCGGCATTGTTGGCTCGATTTTTACAACGCCCAATATTGCCACCTGGTATGCAACTCTGGTTAAGCCTGGCTTTACTCCGCCCAACTGGCTCTTTGGCCCGGCCTGGATTACACTCTACACGCTCATGGGCATTGCGGCCTATCTTATCTGGCTTGAGAGGCGGCGCGAAGCGGCCCGCTTCGGCCTTTGGCTTTAAGGCACGCACTTAATAATCAACGCGCTCTGGTCCATTATCTTTTTCGGTTTGCACGACATTGGCATGGCTTTTTTGGTTATCATCGCTTTGTGGCTGATGATTCTGGGCCTAATACTGCTTTTTTATCGCACCAGCAAACTGGCCGGCTATTTGCTGATTCCGTATATCATTTGGGTTTCTTATGCCGCGGTTTTGAATGCGGCCCTGTGGGCGCTTAACTAGATTACCCATTTCATTTTTTCTATAATATAGTAGAAAAACTGAAACGCAGTATATGAAAATAAAAGATTTGCCAAAAATTGAGCGGCCGCGGGAAAGGTTGGTGGCCAAAGGCGCCGAAAATTTAAAAGATGCGGAACTATTGGCTATTCTTTTACGCACCGGCAATCGAGGCAAAAATGTATTGGAAGTGGCTAAACAGATTTTGAGTAAGCATTCCAAGAAAAGATTATTACAGCTCAATTATCAGGATTTTATAAAAATTAAAGGCATTGATTCAGCCAAAGCCACCACGCTTTTGGCTGGTTTTGAATTAGCCAAACGCGCCCTGGAAGTTAATGACGCTAATTTGCCGGTAATTATCACGCCCCAGGATGTTATGGCGCAACTGACTGAACTGCGGCACAACAAAAAGGAACATTTCGTTGTTTTGTATCTGAATGCCAGAAACCAGCTAGTCCACAAAGAAACCATTTCCATCGGCACTTTAAACGCCAGCTTAGTGCATCCACGCGAGGTGTTTGAAGGCGCCATTAGTCATTTGGCCGCGCAAATAATTATCGCCCATAACCACCCCTCCGGCGACCCCGAACCTTCGGAAGATGATCTAGTTATTACCAAAAGACTGGAGGAGGCGGGTAAGATTTTAGGCATAGATATTTTAGATCATATTATTATCGCCAAGCAGCGTTTTATAAGTTTTAAGGAAAAAGGGTTAATTTGACACTAATTTTAAATGTACGTTATAATGTACATACTATGAATACTAAAACAACCGTCTCTATTTCTGAGGCGCGCAATAATATTTTTGCCATTGCTGAGGCCGTGCAAAAGCCGGGCCTCTATTACACTTTTACGGAAAACGGCCGTCCCAAGGCGGTTTTGATGTCGGCCGAAGAATTTGAATCTTGGGCCGAGACCTTGGAAGTGTTGCGGGAATTTCCGGATTTGGATAAACATGTGGCTGAAGCTGACCGGGCGGTTAAAAGCGGAGAGTATAAAAAATGGGCCACTCTTGATGATCTTAAAAAGGATTGGGGTTTTGCGGTGGCTGATAAATCAACAAAAAAATATGGCGTTCAGACTGCGCGTCGAGCCAGGGGCGCGAAAAAACATAAATAAATTACCAGAAGCATATCGGGTGCGGACATGGCAAATTCTTGATGAGATTCAAGCCAATCCTTTTTTGGGAAAGAAGCTTCATGGCAAGCGCGAGGGGCAATACTCCTTTCGGGTTTGGCCTTACCGGATTATTTATAAGATTTATAAAAATGAGTTGTTGATTGTGGTGATTGAATTTGGTCATCGGGGCGGGGTTTATTAAAATAATAATGTCTGTGTGGTCACTGGTGAGTGGCTATTTTTGACGCGCAAAAAGATTGATTTTTTAGCCAAAAAGTTGTAAAGTGGCGGCATGCCTGACTTCTCCAAAAAAGAATTATCCGAACAAGATATCTGCTCCAAGTTTATCCTGCCGGCTTTAGTCAAAGCTGGCTGGGATTTACAGCGTCAAATCCGGGAGCAATATTATTTTACTGATGGCCGCATCACTATTCGCGGCAAGACCGTGGTGCGCGGGGAGCGCAAGCGGGTAGATTTTTTATTGTACCAGCACAGCCATCTGCCTTTGGCGCTCGTTGAAGCCAAAGATAATAATCATTCAGTCGGCGCGGGCATGCAGCAGGCTTTGGGTTATGCCGAGGCCTTGGATGCGCCTTTTGTTTATAGTTCTAATGGTGACGGTTGGCTGGAGCATGACCGTTTGGCGAAATCCGGGGCTATTGAACGCGAGTTGACTTTAGATCAATTTCCCTCCCCAGCCGAATTATCTTTGCGTTATCAAAAAGCCAAGGGTTTAGTCCCAGAACAAGAACAGATTATCAATCAGGATTATTACCAAGAAATTGACGGCCGGACGACGCGCTATTTCCAGCAGGTGGCCATTAACCGCACCACCGAAGCGATTACCAAGGGCCAAAATCGTTTATTACTGGTGATGGCCACTGGTACCGGCAAAACTTATGCTGCGTTTCAAATCATTTGGCGGTTGTGGAAGGCCGGGGTGAAAAAACGGATTCTTTTTTTGGTTGATCGGAATATTTTGGCGGATCAGCCGATTATGAACGATTTTCGGCATTTTGGGGACAAGATGACTAAAATTCAAAATCGCAATGTTGATAAAGCTTATGAGGTCTATTTGGGTTTGTATCAGGGGCTGACCGGCATGGAGGAAGATAAAAATATTTTTAAACAATTTTCCCCGGACTTTTTTGATTTGGTGATTGTGGATGAGTGCCACCGCGGCAGCGCTCGTGATGACTCGGCTTGGCGGGAGATTTTGGAATACTATAAGAATGCTACGCAAATCGGTTTAACGGCCACACCCAAGGAAACCGCGGATATTTCCACCCAAACCTATTTTGGGGAGCCGATTTACACTTATTCACTCAAGCAGGGGATTGAGGATGGTTTTTTGGCACCATATAAAGTTATCCGCGTTACGCTTGATCGCGATGCCGAGGGCTACCGGCCCACAGCCGGGGCCTTGGATAAATATGGCCATGCTTTGCCGGACCAGATTTTTGGACAAGGCGATTTTGACCGCACAGTCGTATTAGAGCAGCGTAACAAAGTAGTAGCGCAAAAAATTACGGAGTATCTAAAGGCCACGGATCGGATGCAAAAAACCATTGTATTCTGCGTTGATACTGAACACGCGGATCGCATGCGCCAGGAGCTGGTTAATGCTAATTCTGATCTGGTCAGCGAACACGCAAACTATGTGGTCCGCATTACGGGCAATGATGAACAAGGCGTTAAGGAACTGGATAATTTTATTGATCCGGAAAGCCCGTATCCGGTGATTGCCACGACTTCCAAACTTTTAACCACGGGCGTGGATACGCAAACCGTCAAATTGATTGTGATTGATCAGACTATTAATTCTATGATTGAGTTTAAGCAGATTATCGGGCGGGGGACGCGCTTGCGTGAGGATTATGGCAAGATGTTTTTTACGATTATGGATTTCCGGCGGGCCACGGAATTATTTGCTGACCCGAAATTTGACGGCGATCCGGTGATTATTTATCAGCCTAAAGAAAATGAACCAATCGTTCCGCCGGATGAAGTTGGCCAGGAGTCGGGCCAGATTGAACCGTCGATTTATACTATGGGTACTGACGGGGCCGGTATGGCGCACGATGAACCGAAAAAGTATTATCCTTTGGGCGTGGCCGTGAAAATTATCAATGAGCGGGTGCAATATATTGACGGCCAGGGCAAGCTGATTACTGAATCACTCAAAGATTATACGCGGCGCAATATCTTGAGCGAGTATGCTTCCTTAAACGAGTTTTTAACGGCCTGGACCAAAGCCGAGCAAAAGGAGGCGATTATCAAAGAATTGGAAGAGCATGGCGTATTTTTTGAGGAGTTAGCCGCGGAAACGGGTCGGGATTTGGATCCGTTTGATTTGGTTTGCCATGTGGCCTGGGGCAAGAAACCCTTGACGCGGCGCGAGCGCGTAGCCAAGGCCCGCAAGCTGGATTATTTTGCCAAATATGAAGGCCAGGCTCGGGCCGTGATTGACGCGCTGTTGGCTAAGTATGCGGACCAGGGCATTACGGCTATTGATGATATTGGCGATTTACAGGTATCGCCGTTTGAGATGTTTGGCACGCCGTTGGAAATCGTCAACAATATTTTTGGGGGCCGGGAAAAATATCTTATGGTAGTTAAGGAGATACAAAGAGCGTTGTATACTGTATAAACATTTATGAAATCAAGCAAAACAACAATCGCCTACATTGATGGCGCGAATCTCCATAAAGGAGTAAGGTCGCTCGGCTGGGAACTTGACTACGCGCGCTTTAGGACTTGGCTATCACATCGGTATGGTATTGGATTGGCTTATATTTTTATCGGATTGATGCCCAGGCATAAAGACCTTTATACGTATTTAAGTAAATCCGGTTTTACTCTCATTTATAAAGAAGTTGTGTATGACGGCGACGGGAAAGCAAAGGGAAACTGCGATGCCGATCTTATTACTCAAGCAATGCGCGATTCATACGAAGGAGCGGCATCGCAATCAGTTCTTGTCGCGAGTGATGGCGATTATACGCCGCTGGTAAATTTTCTGATAGAAAAAAGACAACTGAAGGCGGTGCTTTCTCCGTCCCCGGTAAAAAAATGTTCAATTCTTTTGAAGCGAACCGGCGCGCAAATTGTCTATCTTGAAGACAAAAAAGGGCTTATCGAGGCCCAAAATGAAAAAGCCCCCGGCCGGAACGCGTCCAGGCAAGGGTCTTTTTCGTAGTGATAACACCAGTATAGCAAGCCGTCGCCAAAAGTCAATAGTTATACACAGAAATAAATTATGTCTATTCAACCGATTATCAAAGCCATTCAGAATATCATGCGTAAAGACGCGGGTGTTGATGGCGATGCCCAACGTTTGAGCCAGCTGGTATGGATGTTGTTTTTAAAGATTTTTGATGACCAGGAAACCGAGCGGGAATTGATTAATCCCAAATATCAATCGCCTTTGCCCGCGGATTTACGCTGGCGCGCTTGGGCGGCTGATGCAGAAGGCCTGACCGGCGATGCTTTGCTGGATTTTGTGAATAACCAGCTTTTTAAGCGGCTTAAGGATTTGTCTTTTAATGAGAGCGCGGATAGCCGGGGCTTAATTGTGCGCGCGGTGTTTGCGGACAGTTATAATTATATGAAGTCCGGCACTTTGATTCGGCAGGTGATTAACAAGATAAACGAAATTGATTTTAATAAAGCCGACGACCGCCATGCTTTCAATGATCTCTATGAACATCTACTCAAAGAATTGCAAAGCGCCGGTAATGCGGGCGAGTATTACACGCCTCGGGCTTTGACTCGGTTTGTGGTGGAGATGGTGAACCCGCAACTGGGCGAGATTGTCCTGGATCCGGCCTGTGGCACGGGCGGTTTTCTTATCGACACTCTGGAATATATCCGTAAGAGCGCGGTTAAAACTACGGCTGATGAAAAGAAACTGCAAGCTTCTATTAAGGGCGTGGAGCTTAAGCCTTTGCCGCATTTGTTGGCTATAACTAATATGATTTTGCATGGGGTGGATACGCCCAAGGGCTTGCGGCGCGGAGATATGCTGGCCCAGCCGTTGCGCGAGTATGGGCCTAAGGATCGGGTGGATGTGATTGTGGCCAATCCGCCGTTTGGCGGGGCGGTTAAGGATGGGGTGGAAAAGAATTTTCCGGCCGAGTTTAGGACTAAGGAAACCGCGGATTTATTTTTGGTTTTGTTTATGCATTTGCTCAAGCCCGCCGGTAGGTGCGGGATTGTTTTGCCGGATGGTTCGCTGTTTGGCGAGGGCGTAAAAACCGCGATTAAGAAAAAGCTGTTGGCAGAATGCAATGTGCATACCATTGTCCGCCTGCCGCCCGGGGTTTTTCAACCATACGCTGGCGTGAATACGAACCTGGTATTTTTTGAAAAGGGCACGCCCACTAAGGAGATTTGGTATTACCAGTTGCCTCTGCCGGAAGGCATGAAACAATACACTAAAAACCGCGGTATCACTTTGGCCGAGTTTGCGCCGGTCAAAAAGTGGTGCTTGGCTCGCCGTAGCCTTGGCGAAGGCGGCGATAGCCGTAAAGCTAATGGCAATGCCTGGAAGGTGTCAATTGATGAGATTCGGGAACGGAATTATAACTTGGACTTTAAGAATCCCAATGGCAATGCAAATATCAACCACAAAGACCCGAAAGAAGTTTTGGAGAGTATCGCTGACGCTGAAAAAGAAATCTTCAAACTTTTGGGGGAGATTAAGAAAAAAATATGATAAGCGAAGAACAAATCAACAGGTGGGCGAACCCACCGAGCGATACAGAGAGCGAGAAGTGCGCTAATGCGGTAAAGCAAATCACTAGTGCCCTCCGCGATCACTTTGGAGATAAAGTTTCTTTCATACGGCAAGGTTCTCACCATAACCGCACCAATATCCGACTCGACAGTGATGTTGATCTAGCGGTTGTGCATTCAGCTACATACTTTCCAGGTACTAGCGGAATGACCGAGGCAGATAAGCAATTATACGAGTGCTACAGATCGCCTGTGACCTATCCTTACAGTCAGTTCAAAGCAGAAGTGAATGAAGTGCTCCAAAAGAAGTTTGGTCTGGCCAATACACAGAGAAAAAATAAATGCATCCGTGTAAATGGTAATACTTCACGAGTAAATGCGGATGTTGTGCCCGCTTTCACATATCGAAGATATCGCTCATTTGGTGTTGTGGAAGCGGAGGGCATAGCACTCATTCCTGATAACGCCGCCATTATCTACAGCTTTCCCGAACAGCATTATGAAAATGGCGTAAAGAAAAATGATCGGACGGGGCGGGCGTACAAGTCAGTAGTGCGGATATTCAAGAATGTGCGGAATGATCTCAAAGACAAAGGACTGTTACGCAGTGGAGATATGCCATCGTTCTTTATAGAATGTCTTGTCTGGAATGCGCCCGATAGCTATTTCAATGGAAAAACGTACCGAGAAGACGCCTTGTTAATAACAGACAAGATCTGGAATGATATGCAGGACACTGCGGTTGCGAACGAATATGCGGAAGTTTGCAACCTGCACTGGTTATTCAAAGGTAGCCCGCACCGCACCCACGAACGAGCTAAGGATTTCGCATTACAAGTGTGGTCTCACATCAAAGAATCATGAAAGACGCCAGCTACACTGATAAAAAGGACATATTGATAGCCGCTCTTGAGGAACGGTACGAGGCGATGCGTGTAATACGCGAGCGAGTGCAAGGCGTCGGCGTGTGGGCTCTCGGGCTCATGGTCGCAGCATCCGGATGGCTCGTACAGAGTGACGCGTTCATTGCGCCAGGACGGACGCTTTTCTATCTTATAGCGCTTGGCGTGGTATTGTGGGCTCTACGCTTCAAGTATTTCGGTGATTTACAAAAAGGATTCTCTGCTCAGCAACGTGTTGCTGTTCGTCTTGAGAAGGCGTTAGGTCTTTACACGCCAGGAGCGTTTGATGAGGAAGAGGATTCGATCTACCCGAAGAAGTGGGAACAAGCTGGAAGCGCCAATAGTGATGGTATGTTCTTCTCTAGCACATATCTTCTCTTGTATATCGGTGTTGTGATATTGGCGCTGGCGCTATTGCTCCAGTCTGAATACACTTTTCTTTTTTGTTGGTTTGATGTGGTATTCACTTCAACAGCTTTAGGACATTTTTAGTACAATGAAAAAATACTTGGTCAACAAAAAATAAGGAAAAGTATGAAAGATTTAGTCGAAAAATATCCAGAACAATTTAAGAAATTGGGTGGTATAATTTATGCCCTAAATAGAATTGATGTATTTTTAGTTACGTCTTTATCTATCTTTTTTACTGATGAGTCTGACCCTCAATCAGAAAAAAATTTTATTTTTAACGACGCTCTGTTTGATAAAAATATATTTGCTCAATTTGAAAATAGGTTAATGTTTTTTAAAAAGGCCGTAGAAGATATAGGCAGAATGGCAGAGGAAAATAATCTAAAGTTTGATAAAGATAAATGGTTAGGAATTTATAAGGAAATCAAGAAAGTCCAAAAATTAAGAAATGAATTGGCTCATAATTTTTTGTTGTTTTCAAATGATGGTGGAATCATATATCGTAAGAGAAAAAAAGCAACAGAAAGACTTGCCGATAAACTCTCGGGGGGAAAAGGGACGTTCAATAAAAAATATATAGATCTCGATAAAGAATTAGAAACCGTATCAAGAGTGTGCAAGCAAAGCGAAAAATTAACATCTTTCGCGACAGAAGCAAGGTGTTTATTGGAGGCAGTTAAAAAGAAGGAAGAAAGATGAAAAATACTTGGCCAACAAAAAAATTAGGAGAGGTTTGTGATATTTTGGATAACCTTCGGAAACCAGTAACAAGACGAGATAGAAAACCCGGGCCGTATCCGTATTATGGGGCAACCAGTATCCAAGACCGTGTTGCTGGTTTTATTTTTGATGAAGACCTTGTTTTAATTGGTGAAGACGGAGCCAGATGGGAGGCCGGTGAGAATTCTGCATATAAAATTTCTGGAAAAAGTTGGGTGAATAATCATGCCCATGTTTTGCGTCCGCACCGAATCGTTTTGCTTGATGACTGGTTAGTGTATTTTTTAAATTATTCAGATTTGTCTAGGTATATCACTGGAACAACCGTCAAAAAATTAAATCAGGAAAAACTCCGGTCTATTGAAATCCCCCTCCCGCCCCTCCCAACCCAAAAGAAAATTGTGGCCAAGGTGGAGAAGTTGCTGGAAAAAATCAAGGAGGCAAAAAGGTTACGGCACGAGGCGCTCTCGGCCGCGCAAAATTTGTTGCCCGCGGCTTTGCATAAAATTTTTAGTGAGGGGAAAAAGAAGGGGTGGAAGGAAAAAACTTTAGATGAAATTTGCGACATCAATCCTTCTAAAAGAGAGATTGCTGATTTGCCCGATAATACTTTAGTGTCTTTTGTGCCAATGGCGGCTGTTAACGAGTATAGCCAAAGTATTACCGAACAGCAGGAAAGGAAATTAGGAGCAGTAAGAAAAGGTTATACTTATTTTAAAAATAACGATGTTCTTTTTGCCAAAATCACGCCTTGCATGGAAAATGGAAAAATTGCATTGGCTGGAAATCTCATAAATAATATTGGTTTTGGCACAACTGAATTTCATGTCATTAGGGCGAAAACTGGCGTTATGCCGCAGTGGATATATCAAATCCTTCGGCAACCATCATTTCGGGAAGAGGCAAAAAAGCGGATGACCGGCAGTGCTGGTCAAAAACGCGTGCCCAAGGAGTTTTTAGAAAAAACAAAAATTCCCCTCCCGCCGCTCGTGGAGCAGAAAAAGATTGTGACGTATTTGGATTCTCTCTCCAGCCAAGCCCAACAAATCCAAACCCTGCAAGCCCAGACGGCCGGAGATTTTGCGGAGCTGGAGCAAGCTATTTTGCATAAAGCGTTTGGCGGGTAGGTCAAATTACCCACCCGTTCCGTTCTTTTCACCCTTCACCAAAGGAGTGCGGTCATGAGCCAATATTTTAACGCCAAAGCCGTGCGCGCCAAAGGCAAACCAGCCGATTATCGAGTGGCTGGCCAGCAACCGGAAATTCCGGCCGGTCATCGCTTGATCGCCCTGCTGGATAGCGTGACCCACGAAAAGGCCGTAGACGTGACCGATCCCGAAGAATTTGAGTTGGTCTATCAGCTCGACTGCTCCGGGCATTACCTTCACTTCCTCGTCTATGCCTTGCCGGAGGAGTTGGTGGCCGAGTGTGCTTAGCCGCATCGGAGGGGGCGCTTGTCGAAACGGACAGGTTGCCCCCCCTTTTTTTATAATACCGTGAAAAGTGTGTATTTTACCTATTTAGTGGGTAGTTAGCTATATTTTTGGGTAGATTTGGATGATACTTGTGTAGATTTAAAGAATATGGTATTATTCCGGTATGGAAGAAAAATTACTAACAATTGGCCAGGCCGCTGGGTACCTTAAGGTTTCCTTAAATACACTTCGTCGTTGGGATGAAGGTGGCAAGCTAGTAGCCATCAGAAAAGATGGCGGTACGCATAGATATTACCGGGAAAAAGATTTAGAGATTTTTGCCAGCGATTTAATGAAGTTTGCCTCGGAATGGATCCAAGACGGCGTGGAGTTTCCGGGCACGTTTTATTGTCAAACCAGCTCGATTTTTAACGCCAGATTGACGAAAATGGAGCACGCGCTCATACAGATGCCGGGGTTTGAAAAATTGTATTCCTTGATTGTTTTAGTCACTGGAGAGATTGGCGATAATTCGTTTGCTCACAACTTAGGCAAGTGGCCGGACACAGCGGGAATTTTTTTTGGTTATGATCTGGCCAAGGGCATTATTGCGCTGGCTGATCGGGGATTGGGTATTTTGGAAACATTGCGCCAGGTGCGGCCGCAACTGGGGAGCCACGTGGCGGCGGTGGAAGTCGCCTTTACTGAATTTATTTCCGGACGCGCGCCGGAAAAGCGCGGTAACGGGCTTAAGCTGGTACGCGAGGTAGTTTTAGAAAACCCAATCAGTTTATTTTTTACCAGTGGCGACGCGGAAGTGCGCCTGCAAGGCGCGGACAAGGTATTTCACGTTGTCCGCGGCCAGCATGTCGTGCGCGGGTGTTTAGCCAAGATAGAATTCAGATAATTTTTTTAAAAAAGTCTATGAAATTACCACTCGAAAAATTCGGCAAAACATTAATCTCCCGGGAATTAGGCAGTGAGGCTTTTAAGGCCTTGCAATCAACCTTACGCGAGTTGCCTAAGGATGCAGAGCTGGAAGTAGATTTTTCCGGAGTTTTAACATTGTCGCCGTCATGGGCCGATGAGTTTTTAAGTCCCTTGTTAAATCAATTGGGAGATCGTTTAATTCTTTTAGCGAGCGATAATCTTTCCGTGCACGCGACACTGCGAATTCTTCAGGAGGCTAATAAGCGCCCATTCAGGATTAAATTGTAAAAAATATTAAATTAAGACATGCGCCGCTTGAACTCGGCATGGGGCGGCTTTTGTTGGGGCCGGATATATAGCTAAAACCGTGAAATCACGGTAATTTTAGTAGTTTTTCACGGTTATGTTGACAAAATCGTGAAAAACAGTATAATTATAGATATATGGCTAAAACTTTGAATGTTTTTAATAAAATACCGATACTGCGGGAGCGGTTCTATAAAGCGTCCACTGGCAAGGAGTCGCTGATTAAACTTGTCAGCGAGGCCGAAGTGGCGGAGCAGGTCTATAACTCCAATGCCATCGAAAACAGCACTCTGACGTTGGAAGAAACAGAAAAGATACTTCTGCAAATTGATCTGGACCGGTATATTACGGAACGGGAAATTTTTGAAGCCAAAAATCTGGCCCGAGTCGTGTCTTACATAGATAAAAAAGCCAAAGAACAAGAACTTACCCTGGAGGTGATTTTGTCGTTGCACAAAATGTTAATCGCTAACATCCGCGACGATATTGCTGGCCGGTTTCGGATTGATAATGAATATGTCCGCGTCGGCAGCCATATCGCCCCGGCACCACAGGAAGTTATCGGCCGGCTGGAAAAGATGTTGGCCGATTATAATGCCACCAGCCATACCAATATCATAAAACGGATAGCAAAGTTACATCTGGATTTTGAATACATCCACCCTTTTGTTGATGGCAACGGCCGCATTGGCCGGGTGCTGAATAATTATTTACTGATTCGCGAAGGTTTTGTGCCCATTAATATAAAGTTTATCGACCGGCAGAAATATTACGAGGCTTTTCAAGAATTTGATGCTCAAGGTAAAATCTCGATTATGGAAGAGATAGTTGGCAGGGCGTTAACTAATAGTTATCATAAAAGGCTGGCATATTTGGAAGGCGCGGAAATAATCACTCTGGCTGAATATGGGAAAAGGCACAAGCTATCGCATTCAAACTTGATCAATAAAGCCACTCGGCAAACCATTGAGGCTTTTTTGGAAAAAGGCGTGTGGAAAATTGGTGTATGACCCAATCCCAAGCCCTCAACATTCTCAAAACCGGGGTTAATGTCTTTTTAACCGGCGAACCCGGCTCCGGCAAAACGTATACCATAAACCAGTACGCGCAATATTTGCGTGAGCACGGCATTGAGCCAGCCATTACCGCCTCCACTGGCATTGCGGCTTCGCATTTGGGGGGCATGACTATTCATTCCTGGTGCGGCATTGGCATTAAGGAGCGGTTAACTAAAAGCGATTTAGATGCCATTAGCGGCAACGACTATATTATTAAGCGCGTGGGGCTAGCCAAGGTTTTAGTGATTGATGAAGTTTCCATGTTAAAACCCGGCACTTTAAACATGGTCGAGGCCGTGTGCCGGGCGGTGCGGAAAAACACGCAAGCTTTTGGCGGTTTGCCGGTAATTTTTGTGGGCGATTTTTTCCAGTTGCCGCCGGTGGATAAGCGCGAGGCGCGCGACCAGGCTTCGCTCCTTTCCAGTGCCAACGAAGTGTTTGCTTATGAATCATCAGCCTGGAAATCGGCTAACCCCGTGATTTGTTATTTATCGGAACAATACCGGCAGGATGACGCCATCTTTTTAAAGATTTTATCCGCTATTCGGCGCAATGAATTTTCCGAAGAGCATGGCGAACATCTCCTTAAACGCAAAACTCATATCAAGGCCGTGCCTGGGCATATTCCCAAACTTTATAGTCACAATGTGGATGTAGATAGCGTAAATACTAATATGTTAAGCAAGGTCGCGGGCGTGCAGCGCGAGTTTACTATGCAAAAGCAAGGCAAAAGCGCGCTGGTGGCCAGCATGATAAAGAGTTGTTTGTCGCCGCAGGTTTTGCAGTTAAAAATCGGGGCTAATGTCATGTTCACCAAAAACAGCCCCAAAGGCGATTTTGTGAACGGCACTTTGGGCGAGGTGGATGATTTTGACGAGGAAACTTTGTACCCAATTATCAAAACCCGCAGCGGCAAAAGAATTTATAGCCTGCCCATGGATTGGACGGTGGAGGAAAACGGCAAAGTGCGCGGCCGCTTAACGCAGTTGCCTTTGCGCTTGGCCTGGGCCATTACAGTCCACAAAAGCCAGGGCATGAGCTTGGACGCGGCTGTCATGGATTTGAGCGCGGTGTTTGAGTTTGGCCAGGGCTATGTGGCTTTATCCCGCGTCCGGCGTTTATCCGGTCTGCATCTTTTGGGCTGGAATGAAATGGCTTTTCTCGTTCATCCGGCCATTTTAAAACAAGACCTACAGTTTCGTTTGGCGGCCGAGGTAGCCGAAGAAAAAATAGGCAATACAGCAGAGGCAGAACTGGCAGCCCAGCACGCTGATTTTATTTTCAAATGCGGTGGCACGATTACCAAGGTAGAGCCGCGCCAGAAAAAAGCTAAAATCGATACCCAATTGGCCACCTTGTCGCTGTGGCGCGAGGGGAATACCTTGGCAAAAATCGTCGAAGCGCGCGGTTTAAAAGAAACAACCATAATCAGCCATTTGGAAAAGCTTAAAGCCAAAGGCAAAATTCAGGCCAGTGAGTTTTCTGATCTGGCCACGCCGGAATTAAAAAAAGTTTTGCCGGAAATCCACGCGGCTTTTCGTAATCTCGACACCATGAGTTTGTCGGCGGTTTTGGAAAAATTGGGCGGCAAGTATTCTTATGATGTTTTACGCCTAGCGCGGTTGTTGTTGGAATAAACAATGAATTTATGGAGGGGAGGAATCGAAAATTAAATCGCTGGCAGGGTTACGATTATTCGCAATCGGGTTTGTATTTTATTACCATCGTCACGCACCATCGGATTGAATGGTTTGGCCGCGTGGCCAATGGGGAAATGATTTTGAACCAACACGGGAAAATTGCCGATAATTTTTTGCGGGAAATCCCAAATCATTATAATGATGTCATTGTTGATATTCACCAAATAATACCCAACCATATACACGCGGTAATCGGCATTGTAGGGACAGGACATTGTCCTGTCCGGCCCGCCGGGGGCGGGCTGATTTCCAATTCCGCGGATAATGGATTGATTTTACCGGATGAAAATATTAATCGTCCTACGGACGATCGGACAGAACAATGTTCTGTCCCTACACAGAACGGTATTAACAAATATGGTTTATTATCAAAAATCATCAAATCCTATAAGGAAATGGTGGGTAAAACCATTCGGAAACAAATGGGATCATATGAATTTTCGTGGCAACGTTCGTTTCATGACCGCGTCATCCGCAATGACGATGAATTGCACCGCATCCGCCAATATATTTATTACAATCCGATTAATTGGCCAACAGACCGGAATAACCGATAAAAGAAAAAAGAGCCCGTGGTGTTTGCGATTTAAGAGGGGGCTGTCAATGATTTTGCCATTGCTGCCATTTTTCGCTACAATATAGGCATATGAATAATTCCATGGTTGGATTGCAAAAAGTGTTTAATCTCATCAAAAAAACCGGCGACCGGTGTATTGTCTTATCCGCGGACGGGGAGGATGCCAATGTGATTATGTCTTTAACTGAATATGAACGCCTGGCTTTGGGTAGGGTAGATGTGGTTGACTTGACAGAAGATGAGCTTTTGGATAAAATAAATCGTGATATTGCCATTTGGAAAACCCAGCAAGAAAACGAAGAAAAACCGTCAAATCCCTGGTTTTCCGAGCCCAAACCCCGCGATACTATGGAAAACTGGGATGATAACTTTGAAGAAGACTTTGATGAGGATCTGGAAGATGACCCCTATTACTTCGAAAGTGTGTAAGCCCGCAAACTGCGTGGTTGACGAAATACCATTTTTATTGTAATGTCTAGAAGTATTTAATACACACCATAGATACTTGCAATATTTAAATTATTTGCTATACTAATTCCCACAAGCTCAAATTTAAAAAGGCTTGCCCGCTGTTAAGGCGGGTTTTAATTCAAATTACTAATAATCTATATATATGGCACAAGCATTCGACCGTTCCAAACCGCACTTAAACGTTGGTACTATTGGCCACGTTGACCACGGAAAAACCACTTTGACTGCCGCTCTTCTCAAGGTTTTGCATGCCAAAGGTTTTGCCGCGCAAGAACGCAGTGTTGACCAAATCGATAACTCGCCGGAAGAAAAGGCGCGTGGTATTACCATTGCCACCACTCACGTTGAGTATGAATCCGCTAACCGCCACTATGCCCACGTCGACTGTCCGGGCCACGCTGATTATGTGAAAAACATGATCACCGGCGCCGCCCAGATGGATGGCGCAATTTTGGTTGTGTCCGCGGCGGACGGCCCGATGCCCCAGACCCGCGAGCACATTTTGCTCGCTCGCCAAGTCGGCGTGCCTTATATCGTGGTTTTCTTGAACAAGGTTGATCAAGTGACTGATCCGGAATTAATCGACTTGGTGGAAGAAGAAATCCGCGATTTATTGAACAAATACGAATTCCCGGGCAAAGAAACCCCAATTATCCGCGGCAGCGCTTTGAAAGCTTTGGAAAATCCGGCTGATGAAGCGGCTACCAAGCCGATTATGGATTTAGTCAATGCTTTGGACACTTATATCCCGGAACCGAAGCGCGACACCGACAAGCCTTTCTTGATGCCGGTGGAAGATATCTTCTCCATCGAAGGCCGCGGTACGGTTGTCACTGGCCGCATTGAGCGCGGTATCGTCAAATTGAACGAAGAAATGGAAATCGTGGGTTTGCGCGCCACCGCTAAAACCGTTATCACTGGCATTGAAATGTTCAACAAGCAGTTAGACGAAGGCCGCGCTGGCGACAACGCCGGTCTCTTGCTCCGCGGCACCAAAAAAGAAGACGTCGAACGTGGCCAAGTTATCTCCAAACCCGGCAGCGTCACCCCGCATACTGACTTTGAAGCTGAAGTTTACGTTTTATCCAAAGATGAAGGCGGCCGCCATACTCCTTTGTTGAAAGGCTACAAACCGCAGTTCTACATCCGCACCACGGACGTCACTGGAGAAGTGATGTTGTCGGAAGGCACGGAAATGGTTATGCCCGGCGCCCCGGTCAG
>CAYILY010000007.1:0-20729 GCA_964364395.1 uncultured Gammaproteobacteria bacterium
GGCCCGTTCGTCTAGTGGCTAGGACGCGTGGTTCTCATCCACGCAACAGGAGTTCGATTCTCCTACGGGCTACCAGCCTACGCCAAGGCTTCGGCTGGCAAGCCAGCCCAGACAGACAAATAACCAAATGCTCAACCAAGAATCTTTATTCATTTTATTCGGAATTGTAGTTGTTGGTTTTTTAATTGCTGATTTGGGATTTTTTAACCGTAAGGCGCATAAAATATCAACCAAGGCCGCAGCTGCCCAAACCTTGTTCTGGGTGGCTTTGGCTTTGGGCTTTGCCACTTTGATTTATATTTACCTCGGCAAAATATTGGCCGTGGAATTTTTAAGCGCTTATGTCACCGAGGAACTACTATCCATCGACAACTTGTTTGTCATTATTTTAATTTTCAATTTTTTTAATCTCGAAGAAAAATACCACCACCGCGCTTTGTTCTGGGGCATTATTGGCGCCATATTTTTCCGGGCGACTTTTATCCTGGCTGGCTCCTACATTATTTCCCAATTCCACTGGGTGCTATATATTTTTGGCGTATTATTGGTTTACACGGGCTGGAAATTCCTGTTTGAAAAACGGGAAAAGCATATTGATTTTAATAAAAATAAATTCATAAAATTCCTCCACCACCACCTGCCTTTTACCGCCAACCACCATGGCGGCAAATTCACGGCGCACGAAAACGGCAAATTAATGTTTACTTCCCTATTTATGATTGTGGCCCTAGTGGAAATAACGGATATTATTTTTGCCATTGATTCTATTCCCGCGGCTTTTGCCATTAGCCAAAACTCTTTTATTATTTTTACCTCCAACATATTCGCGGTTATGGGCCTGCGGGCCTTGTTCTTCCTGTTGGAGAGTGTTTTACACCGCTTCCACCATCTGCAAAAAGGCCTGGCTTTTGTTTTAATGTTTATCGGCTTAAAAATGCTGGTAACAATATTTGACATACATCTTTCTTCCATTGTTTCCTTTGCTGTGATTATGTCAATTCTCGGCCTTTCCCTGCTTTTATCCTTATTTAAGAAAGCCGATCTTTAGGTTGAAAAATAGGGCAAAATGTGGTAGAATGCTGGGCATGCCTGATATTATCCAGCCCATCCAGCAACTAATCCAAGCCGCTTTAGCGGAACAAAAATCCAAGCTGATTCCGCGCGACGAGCCGGTTATATCTATTTCCACCCGCACCAGCCGGGCGTCTTTTGTTTATGAGCGCATGCGCAATGCCGTAGATTACAAAGAAGAGCATTTGGTGCGCCGCACGGCCATTGAGCGGATTTTGCGCCGCATGATTTCGAACAATGAACGCAAAAATATCGCGGAAAATTTAGTCAATGAACTCATCCACGCCCGCTACTTGCCGAACGATGCCATCCCCCAGCGGCGGCTTTGGGAATTAGATAAAATTTTGGATAAATACTTTTGGCTTTTGGGTGTGGCGCCTTCGCAGGAAATTTTATCCAGCAAAAGTTTGCCGAGCTGGACACTCTCGATTATGGCCAGCGAGATTGATGAGTTTTTAGTGCCGCCCTTTGTCATGCATGCTTCGATTAACGCCATGTACGAAGCCATGAACAAACAAATCCATATCGAGGAGCCGCTCGAGGCGGCCGAACGCTCTAAGCAAATTTATTTAGCGATATCGCGCACGTTGTACCATAATGACGAGAATTTGCGCTACCATTTATTTTTGCTGTATTACCCGGCCTGGAAAACCACGGACGCGGATTTAATTAAAGAAGTGGGGGCCAATTTAAGCCTGATCCGCCAATCGATTGAAAACGATTTAAACCATAAGCTTAAAGAAAAGCTCAATGCCGCCATGCGCAAGCAAGTGGTGTATTTTACTATTCTCTCCGAAATTATCGCCAAAGATCCGCTGGGCGGGCAAAGAGCTTTGCAAAACGGCAATTCATTCGTCGAAAAAATCAACCAAGCCTGCGAAAATCATTACCAAGAAGCGCGCGGCAAAATGCGGCGCAGCATCGCTCGCAGCGTAATTTATTTAATTTTAACCAAATTCTTGCTGGCTTTAGTGCTGGAAATCCCGATTGAAATCTGGTTTTTGAACCATTTCGATGCCGTGCCTCTCCTCATTAACTTAATTTTCCCGCCCAGCTTGCTGATTATTATCGCCCTCTCCACCCGCCTGCCGGGGGCTAATAATACCGAAATTATCACCCATGGAATTTTAAAATTCTTGAGCCAGCAAACGGACATTATTCAAGTAGCCAAAACCAGAAAACGCAGTATTGTCTGGCAATTGCTGTTTGTCTTATTCTATGGCGCATTATTTGTTTTATCCTTTGGCTCGCTGATTTACGGCCTAAAAACCCTGAACTTCACTTTTGTCAGCATGTTTATATTCCTCTTATTCCTATCTTTGGTGTCTTTATTCGCCTACCGCATCCGCCGCAATAGCCAGGAATTAATTGTCACGCCCCCCAAACGCGGAATTGTCCGGGCTTTGTGGAATTTTCTAACCATCCCCATCCTCCACGCCGGCAAATGGATGTCCACCCGTTTTGCGCAAATCAATGTATTCATCTTTATCCTGGATTTTGTAATAGAAGCGCCCTTCAAATCCTTCATCAAAATAACAGAAGAGTGGATGTCGTTCGTGCATGAGAAAAAAGACGAAATATAAAATATTCACCAGCCACTAATCAAAGTGTCATCCCGAGGCGTAATAACGCATACTATAAACAGTATTTATGATAAACAGAAGAGTATAATTCAGCCCGATGGATTAGGCACGCCGAGAGGATCCCATGAATAACCCGTATGCCCCGACAAAATCAACATAATTATTTTACATACATCACCACAAATAAACGTCATACTGTGTTCTATGTCGGCGTAACCAATTCACTCGAGCGCCGGGTCTGGCAGCACAAGCACAGAACAACCAACAGTTTTACAAAACGATATAATGTGGATAAACTGGTTTATTATGAGCACTTTGATTTTATAGAATCTGCGATTGAACAGGAAAAGAAATTTAAAAAATTAAGCCGAAGAAATAAGGTACTGCTCATTACTAAATTTAATCCCGAATGGAAAGATTTGTTTAGCGAGTTCCCAGAGTAACCCACGGGATCCTCTCGCCCCGCAACGCGCGATTTATTGATTTCGGCTTAATTGTTTGCCATGCCTGTGATTATAGCCTGCTCTATCTGGGGCTCGGGATGACAATTTGATTCGTGCCTATTAGTGGAAAATTAGTGGTTGGAGGATACTAGCGGGATGGGACCAGAAGCTCATCTGCTCTCTCCGGCTCAGCCATGATTTCTTTGACAATGGTTTCCATAGCCATGCCGCGCGAGCCTTTGACTAAAATTACATCCCCTTGTTCAATCCTATCCTGGACAAAGCGTCCGGCCTCTTGAGCATGTTCAAATTCGAAAACATAGTCTTCGGACATGCCGGCTTTCTTGGCCGCGCGCGCGATGTCGCGGCCTTTTTCGCCGACCGCGATTAACACATCAAATTTTAATTTCGCCACTAGTTTGCCGATTTTCTGGTGTTCGCTTTCTGTCAAAGAACCCAGCTCCAGCATATCGCCAAGCACGGCGTATTTTTTGGCTTCGCCATCCAGCTGCGCCACAGCCTGCAAAGCCGCTTCCATGGCAATGGGCGAGGCATTGTAGGTATCGTCGATTATTAAAGTATGTTTAATGCCCGGCAACAAGCGCATGCGCCCGTTTGATGGCTCGACTTTGCCCAGAGCCTCGGCTATATCCACGGAATGGATGTCAAAAATCTGGCCCACCGCGGCCGCGGCCAAAGCCAGATAAACTTGGTGTTCGCCCAAAACATCCCGCAATAAAACCGGTGTCACCGTGCCTTCAGTAATCAGCTTGAATGACATGCCGCTGATGCCGGTTAAATTTTCGTTAGACCGGCTAACCGCGATTTCCGCGCCCCGCACCATCACTTCTTCGCTGGCAGTAATGCCATAGGATATGATTTTGCCCTTGCCGGCTTCAGCCAGTTTAACCACTTCTTTATCGTCAAAATTAACCACTATATAACCATCTTTATCAATGACACGGTAAAGCTTGCCTTTTTCTTTGGCCACGCCGGCCACGGAACCGAATTTTTCAGTATGAGTAGCCGCAATAGCGGTTATCACTCCTACCTGCGGCGTAACCACGCCCAATAACTCGGCAATATCCCCGGGCCGGCCGGCGCCCATTTCCAGCACCAACATTTCCGGATAATCGTGTTTAAACAATAAAAGACCCAAGCCGCGCCAAAAGACCCGGCACCATTTTAAAAGTGATTTGGCGGGAGGGCGGCAGCCTAAAACTGTCAGCGGCAAACCGGTCTCAGTATTATAATTTTTAGCATTCTTGCGCACGCGGTATTTAGATGCCAAAACCACAAACACCGCTTCCTTGGTGGCGGTTTTGCCCACGCTGCCGGTAATGGCGATGATGGTGGGATGATACTTCTTAAGGACGGCGCGAGTGAGAGAATGTAATAATTTTAAGATTATATTTTTCATGTTTATGAATGACAAATTTCAAAGCTCAAATACCAAATGAATGTCAAAATCTAAAGTTCAAAAACCCTTTTATCATTTAATCATTTGGCATTGATTTGACATTTGGATTTTGGACTTTGACATTTATTACTTAACTTCTTCATCCGGCGCTATTTCGTAATACTGTAGCAAAAACTTGGCTACTTGGCCAAACACTGGCACGGCCGTGGACTCGGCAAACCGCCCGGCTTTGGGGTCGTTTAACTTAACTATCATAGCAAAAGCCGGATTATCAATCGGACCATAGCCGGTGACGGAATGGATAGTTTTCTCGCCATATTGCCCGCCTTCGGCCACTTGGGCGGTGCCGGTTTTGGCGCCAATCCTATAGCCCGGCACAGCCGCGCGCTTGGCGTGGCCTTCGCGCACCACCGAAACTAGCATGCCACTGATAATAGTGGAAGTGCGCAAGCTAACGGGATTGCCTAACACCTCGGTTTTAGCTTGTTCGATAACTTGGCCATTTTGGCGTTTTTCTTTAACAATATAAGGCTTTAATAATTGCCCGCCATTAGCCAGCGCCCCATAGGCCATGACCATTTGCAGTGGCGTGGCGGTAATGCCCTGGCCAAATGAAGCTGTGGCATAATAAATATCGCGGTCTTTGTTCAAGGCGCTTATATTTCCAGCCGCTTCGTTGCCCAAGGCAATACCGGTTAAACGGCCAAAGCCAAATTTTTCTAAATATTTTTTAAAGCCCGCGTTACCGAGCTGCTGTTCGGCAAACCAAGCGCCGGTATTCAAAGATTTTTCCAACACGCCAATCATCGTGGTTTCGCCATGCGCTTCATTGTCCGAATTTTTAATGGTAAAACTGCCGAATTTAATTTCGCCGGTATCAATGTAAGTGGTATTAGGATTAACCTTGCCAGCATCTATGGCCGCGGCCATAGTGATGGGCTTAAAAATCGAACCCGGCTCATAAGCTAAAGCTAAATTGGAATTAAGATATACCGAGATATCTTCCACTTTATTATAATTATTCGGGTCAAATTCCGGCACGCTGCACATGGTGAGAATCGCCCCGGTTTTAGGCTCAATAATAATTAAATCGCCGCCGTCCGCGCCCAGTTTGGCGGCCTGCTCCTCTAATTGCCCGCAAGCAAACGATTGCAGAACCCGATCCACGGTTAAAATCAAATCAATGCCCGCCTCGCTCTCCACGCGCTTTAAGGCGCCGGTTTGGATAAGCCGGCCGGAGATATCCACATCCCCTTCGATAATCCCGTCTTGGCCACGCAGTTCTTTATCGTAATAACCCTCTAAGCCGTATTGGCCTTTGCGTTCGTCACTTCCGTCCACAAAGCCAATGACGTGCGATAAAGTTTCTTTTTCCGGATAATAGCGCCAAGTTTCCCCCTCCGCTGCAATGCCCGGGAATTTCAAATCCAAAATCGGCTTAACTTGTTCATCTGTTAATTTATGCGCCAAGGGTTCATAAATATCATTAGCTTTGCTTAAACGGATGAAGGCTGTCTCGCGCTCCAAGCCGAATATTTCGAGCCAAGGATAAATTTGCGCTAAAGTCGTGGAAGCATTCTCAATATCCCGCGGCACGGCGTAAAGATGCTGGAAAGCGCGGCTAGCAGCCAGTGGATATAAATCTTGGCTTTTAGCTTCGCCATATAGTATTTGCCCGCGCTCGGCCGGCAAAGTGCGCACCGTGGAATACTGCTTGGCGGCATTAGCCGACAACTCCCGCCCGCTCCAAAGCTGCAGCCAAGCCAAACGCCCGGCTAAAAGCGCGCCAAATAAAAAAAGACCTATCATAAGATAGTGCAAACGCTTATCGAGGTTTGGCTTGGCATTAGGCAAGCTGCGCCGGTTATTCATAAATTACACTTCGGTTTTATTTAGCCACGGCCACGGTTTCCAAACTGCCTTTGACAAAGCTGACATCGCTGGGCGAAGCCAGGCTCAAAGCTTGGGCGCGGCTTTTTACCGCTTCCAGCGAACGGTGGCTGCCAATATCCCAGCTCAACTGGCGGATCTGTTCGCTCAACTCCTGCTTTTGAATTTCTAATTTGCGGATAGTAAAACTCTGGCCGGCCTGGTTATTGGTTTGCATTACATACATCACCAGCATAACAACAATAGCGGCCAGCAAAGCCAGCGGCCAGCTAAAATTAAAATTGAAAAATTTTCTCATGTTTTTATATTTTTTCAATTACCCTAAGCTTGGCGCTGCGCGAGGCGGGGTTGGCTTTAACCTCCGCTTCGCCCGGAGTAATAGCTTTTTTTGTTATTAATTTTACTTCGGCTTTATGGCCGCACCGGCAAAGGGGCAAAAGCGGCGGGCAAACGCATTCGATCGCTTTATCGCGGAACCAATGCTTAACTATCCGGTCTTCTAAAGAATGGAAAGAAATGACAGCTAACCGCCCGCCCGGCGCCAGTAGTGATAAGGCTTCGGGTAAAACTTTGGCGATATTATCGAGTTCAAAGTTAGTGGCAATGCGCAGGGCCTGGAACACACGGGTGGCGGGATGAATCCGACCACCACGTTTTCCGGCCCCGCGCATAACCAAAGCAACCAATTCTGGTACGGAGCTAATAGGCGCGAGCTGGCGGGTAGCTACGATGTGGCGAGCTATCCGAGTGGCGTGCCGTTCTTCTCCGTAGACTCGAAAAATATGAGCTAGTTCATTCTCTGGCCAAGTGTTGACTATGGCACCGGCTGTCAACCTACCCTGGCCAGAAAACCTCATATCTAAACTGCCTTCTGACGAGAAACTAAATCCGCGAGCGGAATCATGGAGCTGATCCGTAGATAAGCCCAAGTCGAGTAATATAGCGTGAATTGGATTAATGCCAGATTCATAAGCAATTTGCTTGATATCAGTATAAGTGCCAACTTTTAAAATAATGCGATTTGTGTGTTTAGCCAGGCGCTTGGCCGCGCCACTGACGGCTTGGTTGTCCCAATCAATGCCCAAGAGCTTCCCAGCCGGCTTGGTGGCCTCTAAAATAGCCTCGGCATGGCCGCCGCCGCCTAAGGTGGCGTCAATAGCGTTGTCACCGCTTTTCAAGTTTAAATTAGCGATAACTTCATTAAGTAAAACTGGAATGTGTTGGGTAACATTTGACATTTGACAGCTGACATTTGACTTTTTCCCTCTGGTCACATGTCAATGGTCAATTGTCAATTTGTATAAAAAAAGGCCATTCGGCCTCGACAAAATCAAAATACTTAGTTTAAAACTTGTTTTTATTTTGTTTTTGTTTTTGACTCCGTATTTTGCGGAGTAGGCCTTAGACACCTAAAGTGCCTAATTCTTCAGCAATCTTGGTACTGTCTTTTTCGGTGGCTTGTTTGTACTTGTCCCAAGCGCCTTTATCCCAGACTTCCAAGCGGTTATAGAGCCCGGCCACAATCGTGGCGCGTTTGAGGCTCGCGAACTGCCGGAGATATTCGGGTATCAAGATCCGTCCTTGCCCATCCAGCGTCACATCCATGGCGCCGGCGAGCATTAAGCGCGAGAAAGCGCGGCTTTTTTGCTGGGACAAGGGCAAAGTGGATATTTTGGCTACCAAGTTCTTCCATTCCATTTCGGTGTAGATAAATAAACAATTATCCAAACCGCGGGTGACGATAGCGCCTTTTTTTAAGGCGAGCCGGAATTTTGCCGGCACGGCCATGCGGCCCTTGTCATCAATGGAATGTTGGTACTCGCCAATGAACATACTGATAATTATGTTATCCACCATTTATCCCCACTTTTCACCACCGTGCTTGTAGTATACACCACTTTCCTCCATAGCTTCAATAGCCTGTAAACATTGATTTTTAAACAAGTTATACACAAATAAAAAAAGAGCTAGTTTTGGCAGAGTAAACTAGCCCTATTATGTCCGCATAAACGCCTGGCCCCCTTCAGGCCATAGTTCTTCCCGGATTTATCTGCCACGTTATCTGTCAGGTCGATCCTCCAAGACCGCTGACGCTGCGGACAAAGGTCTATCACGATTGCGGTTTGGGACCAAGCAGAGAGGAAGTTAAATCTTTGCTTAGCCTGTGCAATTGACCGAACTTCAAGAATACCAAAAGCTGAAGCCAGTTATCCCAACCGCCACACCCATCATAGGTTACGAGTCCCGGCCTTACGGTAAAACCCAGACTGTATGTCCACAGACCATATTTGTCATTGTCAAAACAACGACCAATATAACCAGATAAACAGTCAAACTCCACGGCTATCATACCTAATTTCTCCGTTTCAACTGCCTTGACGGCCGCTACTTCTCCGGCTGGCATCTCGCCAGAGAGATCAAGGAGACCACAAGTCCCTAGATGCGGCACCATCTGTTTAAGCGCCAGATGTAGGGCCAGCTCCATATAGTCTTGCATATGGGGACAAGCGGTGAACACAAGCCTAATGGTCTGCGGCATGACATGATCTGGCGGCGTAGCATCAGCCAATAAAAACAGAGAGCCATATTGAGATAAATACCGGCCGCCACGATCGTTGGGTGCAGTCGTTGTTAATCTTAAAGGGGTCTCCCATTTGGTATAGGCGAGCGGACAAACAAACGAGTCTGACCGTTTCTCAATGGTCAGTACGCCCACTACACAAAGGATGCCTTGGGTGATCTCATACCAGGCTCCTTGTGCCAAATCCTTATCCGACAACTCCGCACTAACCGTACACTCCGGCCGAACTATGAGGATATGCTGCGTTTTCATAACAATTGCTCCTAACTCCCGCGTCCGTCTTTCGACACGCAGCCGAGTCGGTTGGGGTGAACTGCTAACTGCCACGCGACCACTCCGCATTTACGGAGCCGCGTCCGGCAGTGTTTTTCAAACAACAAAGCAAGATAGAATAGTAATCCAAACCAGGCCAATCGTCAAGTCCGCCCGGGCTTATTTTTTTATCCCTTAAATTAGGCCAACGTGCGCCTCAACTTTGTCCAAACGGCGTTTGACTTGGACTATTTCTTCGTCTTGCCGTTTATGGCTGCCGAAATGCGCCGCTTGTTCCTCACGCATGGCCTTGACCTCTTTAGCGATCGCGTCATTACCGGTCATAACATGGCGAAAGCTTTCCATAATCCGTTCTTCGGACTTTTCCACAATCCGGCGCACATCCTCTTTGTTGGCAGATAAACCTTCTTTTAAATCCTGCTTGGTGGCAAAAGTTTCCCCAGCAAAAGAGGCAAATTCTTGAAATTCGCGGCGAGTGACGGGTTGATCTAAATCTGTTTGGTTTTCCATATTTATAAGGATTATCAAGGGGGTGCAAATATTATATCACGAAAAAAAATAAAATAAAAATGAGTTTAAAAATAGCCCAATCCACTGCAGGTTGCGGATTGGGCTATTCCGTAGCTGGTAAAAGATCAAGTTTCCCCCTTATTTCAGCGCAGCTGGCCAATGCCGATCGTGGCCAGTATTTCCAGCCCATCTTCACACAAAAGACACAGCAGGAAACCAATCACAGCTAGCAGGCCAAGAACGGTAACCGCCGAAGCGCCAAGGTGCAGCCAAAAGAACCAAGGCATATCTCACCTCCCCAGTGTGATATGTGGTGGTTGCCCATATTCGGGCAGAACTATATTATTTTGTTTCTTTTTAAATAATGAATCTAATTTTTGCAAAACAAAGCCAGGCCGCACTCCCCGTGCCGGCACGCCCAAAGCAAAAGCTAAAGCATTGGCCGTGGCCACGCCCACGCGGAGCGAAGTAAAAGAGCCTGGGCCTTTGACCACGGCAATGCCTTTTAGCTTCCTCACCCCTCCAACCCTCACCCTACCCTCTCCCTGGGAGGGAGAGGGGGCTAATAGTTTATTAATTGCCTTTAATAGTTTTTCCGAATGCTGGCGCACGGACAAAACAGTCTTATGCTTTAAGACCTTGCCTTTATCCACCAGGGACACCTGAAAACTATCGCGCTCGGTTGTGTCTAAATACAAATACATAATTAACCCGTGACATCTTCCATATCATAGCCAATATCATCCACCCCGGGGATAAAGGCTGGATCAGTGGTGAACTCAATCATCACCACGCCGCCTTCCAGCTTAGTTTCATAGGCTTTAATGTTTTCCACCGCTGGCGCGGCCAAAACTTTGCCGGTGGCCATGTTAAACCGCGCCCCATGGGTGGCACATTCAATTACTTGATCGTCAATGACTTGGCCAGCGGAAAGCGCGGAATCTTCGTGCGAGCAAACATCGCTAAACGCGTAAATTTTGCCGGCTTGGTTTAAATAAACGCCAATCGGCTTATTACCGACATTGACGCGGATTACCTTTCCAACTTCCAACTTATTTTTTTCGATGAGTTTAAGCCACATAAAAGTTTAAAAGATTAATAGTTTATTGGTTAACTGGCAAATACTAACTTTATGTCATCCCCGCGCAGGCGGGGATCCAGTTCTTTGATTTTTGGTGGATCCCGGGTCAAGCCCGGGATGACATTTAGCTAGTTATGCCTGGAATTTGTCGTAGTATGCTTTCAATAAAACCTTGAACAATAGCCTTTTTTCCGTCTTCCTGATTAATACCACGGCTAGATAAATAGAATAGCTGATCATCATCAATCCGTCCAATGGTCGAGCCGTGCGAGGCTTTGACATCGTTGGCCTCAATTTCCAGTTGCGGCTTGCCTAATGATTGCGCGTCTTTAGAAAGAAGTAGTACATCCTCGCGCAAATAAGACTGGGTTTTTTGAGCATTAGGCAAAATCTTTATCAAACCATCAAAAGTCAGTTTAGACTCGCCGTCCAAAACCGCTTTAACTTGGACATTAGCGCGGGTATTGGGCTCAAGGTGGACCATAGCAGTATGCAGTTGCCCCTTTTCCACGCCCTCGCCAACGACTAACACAAATAACTCCGCTTCCGCACCCTCATGTACGCGGACTTCAAAAAATATATTGCAATCGTTCATTTGCTTCAAAATAATCACGGCTTTGAACCTGGCATCTTTTTCAACTTCAACCACCACCCGTTCTTCACTGGTTTTATTAATGAACTCAAAAACTTGTTGTTTAGATTGTCCTGATGCTATAACTATGGACATAAATTACTAACTGTCATTCTGGAGCGAAACGGAGTGAAGCGATAGAATCCATTATGGATCCTATCGGTCGGCCCCCTGGCCTCCCTCCAGGATGACACTTATTTTATTTTTATCCTATCCAACTGACCCTTCCATCTCTAATTCAATCAATCGGTTTAGCTCCACCGCGTATTCCATGGGGATTTCTTTGACAATAGGTTCGATAAAGCCGTTAACAATCAAACCGCGCGCTTCGGCCGGTGATAAGCCGCGTTGTTGTAAATAAAATAACTGGTCTTCGCCGATTTTGGAAACCGAAGCCTCGTGCTCCACGCGAACATTATCATTGCGGATATCCATAGTCGGATAAGTATCAGTGCGCGAGGCTTCGTCCAAAAGCAAAGCATCGCATTCCACGCGGACTTTAGTGTTCTCGGCTTTGGGGTTCACCCGCACCAAACCGCGGTAGCTGGCGCGACCATTGCCTTGGCTGATGGATTTGGAAATTATGACTGATGATGTGTTGGGCGCTAAATGGATGACTTTGCCGCCAGCGTCTTGGTGCTGGCCATCGCCGGCAAACGCGAGGGACATAATTTCGCCCCGCGCGCCTTCTTCCATTAAAAATATGGAGGGGTATTTCATAGTCACTTTGCTGCCGATATTGCCATCTACCCATTCCATGGTAGCGTTTTTGTAAGCTTGGGCGCGCTTAGTCACTAGGTTGTAGACATTATTGGACCAATTCTGCACTGTGGTATAACGCACGCGCGCGCCGGGCTTAACAATAATTTCCACCACCGCGCTGTGGAGCGAACCAGTGGAATAGATCGGCGCCGTACAGCCCTCGACATAATGCACATAACTCCCCTCTTCCGCGATAATTAAAGTGCGCTCAAACTGCCCCATTTTCTCGGCGTTAATGCGGAAGTAAGCTTGGAGCGGCTGCGCCACCTGCACGCCTTTCGGTATATAAACAAAACTGCCGCCGCTCCACACCGCGCTGTTTAAAGCCGCGAATTTATTGTCGCTGGCCGGAATAACTGTACCAAAATATTTACGGAAAATTTCCTCGTGCTCTTTTAAACCCACTGATGGATCAGAAAATACCACGCCTTGTTCTTTTAATGATTTGCGGAGCGAGTGGTAAATCACTTCGGAATCATACTGCGCCCCCACGCCGGCCAAAAACTCACGCTCGGCCTCGGGAATGCCCAGTTTATCAAAAGTATCGCGGATCGAGTCTGGCACATCATCCCAAGAACGGGATTGCCGGTCCGAAGGTTTGATATAGTAAAAAATATCGTCAAAATTTATCCCTGACAAATCCGCCCCAAAATTAGGCATGGGCTTAGACTGGAAAATCTTAAAAGACCGCAAACGAAAATCAAGCATCCAGTCTGGTTCGCCTTTAACGCGGGATATTTCACGGATAGTATCTTCGTCCAAACCCTTTTTAGTTTTAAATACCGAAACATCGGGCTTAGAAAAACCGTATTTATATGTTTCCTTGGTTATTGTTTTTAATTCTGGGGGCATAATAAACTGTTGCCTCGACGTCAGGGAGAGGCCCCTTATTTATTCTTAGTTAAGCTGTTTAAGGGTTCCCTCCCTGACGTCGGGAAAACACTGACTTAAACATGCTTATATCCCTCAATCTCCAGCCTATCTGCAAGCGCCTTATCTCCACTTCTCTCAATCTTGCCATCAACAAAAACATGCACAAAATCCGGCTCCACATATTTCAAAATCCGCTGATAATGAGTAATCAATAAAATCGCTTTATCCGAACTTTTTATTTTATTAATGCCCTCGGCTACCACGCGCAAAGCATCCACGTCCAAGCCCGAATCAGTTTCATCTAAAATCAAAAGCTTGGGGTTTAAAACCGCGGCCTGCAAAATTTCCGCTTTCTTTTTTTCACCGCCGGAAAAACCTTCGTTTAGAGGGCGGTCGATAAAATCCGCTGACATGGATAAATCCGCCATTTTAGACAGCAATAATTCGCGGAACTTAGGCACATCCAAAATTTCGTTACCTTGGGCTTTGGCCACGCTGTTATAAGCCAAGCGTAAAGCATTGGCAATCGAGACGCCCGGGATTTCCAAGGGATACTGGAAAGCCAAAAACATGCCGGCCTGGGCGCGCTCTTCGGGCTTGGCTGAAGTAATATCTTTGCCAAAAAATTCGATTGACCCGCTGGTAATTTTGTAGCGCGGATGGCCAGCCAAAACATAAGCCAAGGTCGATTTACCCGACCCATTCGGCCCCATGATGGCATGCACTTCGCCAGCCTTAATATCTAAATTAACGCCTTTGAGTATTCCTTTGTTCTCAATGGAAACATATAAATTATTTATCTTAAGCATATGAAATAGGTGTCATTCCCGCGCAGGCGGGAATCCAGGGTTTAATGCGCTGGACTCTGGATCCCGCAACAAGTGCGGGATGACAGAAAAATGTCTCTAGAAATATTCGTATATTCGCTCTTAATTCGTTAATTCGTAGACTGACTATAACAAAAACAACCCAAAAAGAAAAGCCGCCCCGTACCATGTTTGGTGCGGGGCGGCGAAGAACGGGTGAGTGGCGTGGGCCGGCCAGTTACTCGACCTTGCCGGCAAGGAGGGTGTTTACTGCCTCGAGGAGATTGACTTCGGATATTGGCTTAGCCAAAAGCAGGAAATCGAACTTGGCCGACGGTAGCGACGCCAAGACCCCTATCTCTCGGCGGCACTTCTCTATCGTGTCCGAGTCGCCAAAATCACCTGACACCATGATCACTCGCGGTGGCAAACAGCAGGCATAAGCCATGGCCGTCACCATGAACAGACCATTAACCTTTGGCATGGTCAGGTCGGTCAACAACAGATCGTCCGGCCTACCATGGCTTAGCCGCAATAAGGCTTCTAATACCCCATCCCGGCCACCCTCGGCCGGATAAGCCTCATGCCCGGCTCCACGCAAAATAATGCAGAAGAGTTTACGTACGCCCTCTTCATCGTCTACTACTTGAATCCGTGCCATCTTCAGACCTCCTGTTCCTGTTTGGTGGCGCGTACACTCGCGATAGCGAGTCGCAGTTTGAGAGCAAAGTCGCCTCCCTTAAGCAGAAGTACAACCTGTTTTTCCGGCGGAATCAAAGGCACCAACTCCTGAGCCAGATCCGCCAGCATGCTCGGCGTAGCGGATGCGTCCAAGTAGATAACCGTATGTTGCGGCACGCGATTACTGCCCAACAAGTCGGCCAATACTTCGGTCGCGTTCAGATCGTCGGTCTCGAAATTCATGATCAGGACATCGAACTTATTCTTATCGCTTGACCACGTTCTGGCGCCTTGCTGGCCGGAAATCGACCATTGGTAATTATGCCCATCCTTAAATAAACGGGCCATAATTTAGCGAGCAACCGACTGCAACGGCTCGATGAGTAATATATTTGCCATTTTCTCCCTTTCCTAAGGGTTTAGGGTGAATTTTCAAAAAACAAAAAAAGCCTAAGAACAATATCTTATACCATAGAATAAACAACCTGTCAAATCCAACGGCACGATTACCTATCGAAATAATCGGCGCAACTTTTCATAAAAATTCTCCCGGGTATCGGCAAAATGAACTTCCACCTGGCGCCTGGCATGATTAACGGCATAAGCCACCCGGTAATTAACATTGTTTGACTTAAAATGAAACGAATATAAAAAATGCAAAGAACCGGAGAGCTTGTCTCCAGCCAATGGATTAGTTTCCAAGATTTTCGTTGCTTCCAATAGATCGACGCGAACTTGATGCGGCAATTTTTTAAGCGAGCGCTTGGCCGAGGGAGTGATGACGCGCTGATACATAGCTTAAGCAAGAATATTTTCCAGTGGCTCAACTTGTCCGGCCCGTGCCTCGTCGAGGCTGACCCGCAAATCCGACATTAATTCCTTATCAAATAAAACTCCCAGAGTTTCTAATTCTCTTGGCGAAAGAGACGGCTTGGCGTCGCGCAAAGTCATCAAAGCTTCACGCGCCTGTTTAAAAGCTCGCCCTTGTAAATTGGCTGTTACTAAAGTCTTTTGCGCCATATTACTTATATTTAATACTCAAACGCGAATTTTGTCAAAAAAAAATCAAACTCTAAAAACTACTTATTTCTTCTAAGTTGAGCTGCCCTCCTTGGACTAATCCCATCAAACTTTAAACCCGGACGGATTTTGATAAGCTCTTCCGACTGAGCATCAGCCGCCATGCCATTCCCTTTTTGTCTCAACGTATTTAACCAGCGATCTATCTCCTCCTGGGTGCCGTTTTCATAAAGAAAAGTTTGCAATGCTTGGTATCTTTCCCCATCTGCGGCTCTGTTATCTTGTAAAAATAGTTCCCATTCATCTTTTGCCGCCTTCCGAAACCATTCATTAAAACCCGCCTCGGTTTCTTCATAAGGAAGCTTGGGTTCATCATGAGGCAAAAATTCCGACGGAATACGCTCTGACATATTTCTAAATTAAGTTATAAGTTAAAAACTATTTAATAAATCAACCATCACTTTCTGCACATCTTTCTTGAGATTAACCACCTCATACAAGGCCTGCAAAGTCGGCAAATTTAGCTTTTCTTTTTGCGCTAATTTATATAAAGCTTCCACGGCTTCGGCCCCTTCCACGGTTTGGTTAATAATCGACAAAGCCTTGGTAGTTGTTTTGCCTTTGCCCAGCAGTTCGCCGAACATCCGGTTGCGGCTTTCGATGGATAAAGATGTGGCCAAAGCATCACCCAAGCCTGCCAAGCCATAAACGGTGTTTTCTTGCCCGCCATTTTTCCACACCAAGCGCGCCATATCGCGCAAGGCTTCCATCAACAGCCAGCCCTTGGCGTTAGCGCCATAACCCAAGCCATCCACCATGCCAAATAAAATCGCAATGGCGTGTTTGGCCACAGCCGCGATCTGCACGCCTTTTAAATCCCGCGTTTCTGTAATATGGAACCAGCTGGTGGACAAAGCATCAACCGCGCGTTTGGAGTAAGTATTGGCTTTGGTGGAGGCCAACACCGCGGCCGCGGGTTTTTTGGCGGCCAATTCGCCGGCCAAAGTCGGGCCCGAGAGCGCAAAAATCTGGTCGCGCATGGCGCCCAGGCTTTGGTAAATTACGTCCGTCATCACCGCGAAACTGCCAGCCTCCAAACCTTTGGACGCGGAAATAATCACGCAATTGCGCGCCAATGAATCTTTCAATTTCAAAGCCACCTCCCGCACCGCAGCCGAGGACAAAGCAATAACAACAATTTCCGCGCCAAACACGGCTTTTTGCAAGTCGCTCTCCGCGGATACGTTTTTCTCCAGCTTAATATGGGAAAGCGACCGCGGGTTTAAATGCTTTTTATTAATGCCATCCAAGACAGTTGGCTCAATATCCCAAAACACCACTTTGTGCCCGGTCTCAGACAAAACCACGGCCATGGCCATGCCAATGGCCCCAGCCCCCAAAATTGTTGCTTTAGTTTCTGCCATGGCTCCAGTATAGCATATTAATTTTTAGCCCTAAAATATTCCACAACTTCCGGAACATTGTCGGTAAAAATATCTTTAATTCCCGCCTCAGTAAAAAACGGTAAATCTTTAGTCTGATTAACCACGCCCACCATAACTTTAAATCCATTAGACTCAAATCGCGCTTTTAATTTTCTTAACCTAGCTGGCGTGATTAATAATTTGAATAAAGCCCGGCTGCCGGGTATAGCATCCAGCCAGCCAAAGTATACACCATAACTTTTAGCTGGCAGTTTAAAAAACGGCAAAACAGGCAGAAGCACATATATCTGCGAAACTCTCAATAATGGATATTTTTCTTGTAAAGCCAAGGTTGCCCGGATATTTTTCCAAAAACCGATAATCTGCACCCGCTCCCACAGGCCTTGTCCCGCGATTTTATTGATAATGGCTTGGGCCAACTCCCGCGAGTTATCTTTTACTTCCAAAAACCACTGCTTGTCAGTTTTAATTATATAAGCAAATAGCTCGTCCAAGCCTAAAAGGTTTTTTTCGCGCGAAAAATCATGGCTGACTACCACTTTACCAGCTATTAAACGCAAATCGCATTCCACTGCGCCCGCGCCAGCGGCAAAAGCCGCGTCAAAGGCGGCTAAGGTGTTTTCTTTGATATTAGCGTGATAACCGCGATGGGCAATAATTAAACACATTGCTCGGGGACAGGGATTCGAACCCCGATAAACAGGTCCAGAACCTGTTGTCCTACCGTTAGACGATCCCCGAACAATATATTCAATTTTAATTTTCCACCACCGCGCCCTCAAAAACTTCCAACGCGGTTTTTACTAAAATTTCTTCGTCGCTGGCTACTTTGGCCTGAAGTTCTGATTGATTAGTTTTAACTTTTATATCTTCTTTTAAACTAGGCTGAATAAGAAACTTGGAGCCATAAACTTCGTGCAAGACGGTTTCAATAATTTCCCGATTCTTATATTCTGAGACTTTCTCCTGCTGCAAGCGGTATTTAAAACCAATCTCCACGGTGTTGCCGTTAATCGCCATGGGTTCAGCCACGCCTAAAATAAAATTAAGGGCGTGGTTCTTATTTTTAATGCGCGAGAGCACTTCGCCCCAACCAGACAGTATATCCTCAAGCGTATGGTTGTCAATATTGCTTTTAGATATCTTGACATCTGGTTTTTTTAACTCTGGGGTGGATAGGAATTTGGGAATTTGGGAATTTTGGTGATTGGTGATTTCTTGATTATTGATTATTGGTGTTTGGTTATTATTTTTTTTAACAACACTCTCTCCATCCGCGCATACGGCCACCACAGCTAATTCTAAAGGTAAAATCGGCAATTCCGGCGACAGGCGCATATCTTGGCTGGCGCGCAATAAATTGATGACAATGGAACGGATAATAACCAAATCCGCGCGGGCGGCTAAATCGGTTAAAATTTTAATTTCCTCGGCCGAATAATGCCAAGCTAAAGGCTCGGCTTGGCTGGTAATTTTATAAAGCAATAATTGCCGGCCTAGCTCCAAAACTTCGCTTAAAAAAAATTCTAAATTAATACCTTGGCCTTCCAAAGCCGCTAATTCGTTCAGCGAGGCGACGCTGTTTTTATCCACTAATTTGGCAAACCAAGCCACCGCCTTGGCAAAGCCGACTTTAGGGAGGAACAACGACGCATCCTCGCTGGTGATCTGCTTTTTGCCTAGGCTTAACAGCTGGCCCAGCATGCTCTCGGCATCGCGCAAAGCCCCGCCCGAGCGGCGGACAACTTCTTCCAATACTTCTTTGTCTACCGCTACTTCTTCGGCGGCGGCTAGGCGTTCGAGGCGCTCCATCATTTGGCTGAACGGCAGTTTGGAAAAAGCAAAATGCTGGCAGCGGGAAAATATGGTTTCCGGAATTTTAGCTATCTCGGTAGTGGCTAAAATAAACACAATGTGGGCGGGCGGCTCTTCTAAAGTTTTTAAAAACGCGTTAAACGCCTCGTTGGTGAGCATGTGCGCCTCGTCAACGATATAAACCTTGTATTTATCCCGACCCGGTAAATATTTTACTTCTTCGCGCAGCTGGCGCATCTCATCAATCCGCCGGTTCGAGGCCGCGTCGATTTCTATAACATCTTGGTTGCGGCCGACCGTGATTTCTTCGCAAGCTGGGCAAGCATTGCACGGCTCGCCGCCTTCCGCCCGCTGATGGCAATTTAAAGCCTTGGCTAAAAGCCGCGCTGTGGTAGTTTTGCCGCAACCGCGCGGGCCGGAAAACAAATAAGCATGGCTAACATGTCCGCTCGTGACTTCGGAGAGAAGTATGCTTTTTATATGCTCCTGGCCGACTAAATCAGCAAAGGTGGCGGGGCGGTATTTACGGTAAAGCGTCTGTGACATAGCATAGATAGTTTAGATGAATTTTGCCCCAAAATCAAACTAGCCTGTTTCTCTTAAAAACGGCTATTAATTCGGATAAGCGATTCGGATTAATTCGGATTTATAATAAATCAGCGGTGGCTTTATCTAAATCATCACCATGATTCATGGCTTCGGTGCCCAGCTGTTTCATGATGGTTTCCACGGCTGACCAGCGCGACTGCTTGTCCGAAGGCACTAAAATCACCACTTCATCTCCGACCTCGCCTTTGTAGTATGTGACCGAGGCGGATAAAACCTTAAAGACATTTCCCTGCGCCATGACCGTGTATTCGCCCGTGTCTTCATCTTGCATCAATGTGCCGCGCAAACGTTTGCGCTCCACCGGCCCGATTTGTTTATACAAAAACGAGCCGTCATTGGTTATGGTCAGCTTTAATAAATCCCCTTCCACTAATTTTGATTTTGAAGCATAATTGGCCGGCACCGTATAACTGCGGCCATCAGCCCCGATCATGGACACCCCGTCAAACACGCCTTCCACTACTTCGCCATCTTCACTGCTGGCCCCAGACGGCACGCGTATTTTGGATAACGAATCGCCAATATCCTCGCCAGCATCCAGCTTGGCGAGCATTTTGTGCGCGGTTTCCAGCTGTTTTTCGGCCCGCTGGATCATTTGCTTGAGTAAAACAACTTGATTGGTATTTTTAGCCATTTTTGTTTTTTATCTTACTTTTTGCTTTTTATTTTAGTATACAAGCGATACTAAACCCCCTCTTGCTCTCCCCCTTACTAAGGGGGAGATGGTGGGGGTCATACGAATGATACGAAATTTCTTTAATTTTCGTGTGGGCATTTTCGTATACCCGAGGCCTTAGGCCGAGGTTATGCTTTCGTATGCTGTTATCCACAGTATACCACAAATCAAAGAATTGGAAAAGCGGACTTTATGATTCCAGGATATCTTCCTCGCTAATCTCCGCCTCAATCGGCTCCTGTCCCTGTCCCATATCAAATTTAACCTTATAAAATTTACCCTCGCCCGGTCCGCTTTCCGCCAAACCAACAATTTCAGCTGGTCGGGGAACCATAGTTCTACCTAAACGCAGTATGGCTTTAACTTTTTCGCCGGGCTCGCGATCTTTATTAGTTTCTCCCTCTTCCTGAACAGCTTCAGACTTTTTGCCAGCCGCCGACTCAAAATTAACCACTACAGCACTAATATCGTCAGCTTTAGCCAGCTAATTATTAGGATTACGCGACTCGGCGCGGGCAAACTCCACGATCTCATCGCGGAATTTCCGGATCTGCGGAGC
>CAYILY010000008.1:0-11870 GCA_964364395.1 uncultured Gammaproteobacteria bacterium
GCTGCCTTTGAAGCTGTTTATCGGGGTTCGAATCCCTGTCCCCGAGCCACAAAAATAAACAGACTATGGAAGACAAACAAAAATATTTAACTTTATCTGAGGCAGCGCCCTTAACGCCTTATTCATCAGCTTATTTATCCTTTTTAGCCAGAAAAGGCCGGCTTCGTTCCATAAAAAAAGAAGGCGACTGGCTGACAACGCGGGAATGGGCTTTAGATTATATTAGCTTTGTGGGCGAACGCGGCGTTAAAGAAAAAACAATGCCCGCCGAAAGTGCTTCCGGCGCTTACATTACTTCGGCTCAAGCGGAAAGAATTTTCCCTTATTCCAGCAGCTATTTTTCTTTGCGCATCAGGCAAGGCAAGCTCAAGGGCGAAAAAATCGACGGCAAATGGCATACCACCGCTGCTTGGATAAACCAGTACATGGTCGAATTTGGCGAAAAAGAAAAACCTGCCAAATTCATTGATTTCTCTTTTTTGCGGCCTTTGGCTATTGGCCTGACTGTTTTTACAGTGTTAGTTTTTGCCGGCCCGCCCAAGCTTATGGCGCGCTGGGTTTACCAGCCGCTGGCTGCGGCTTACCAGCTAACAGCCGGAGCCGTATTTGATTCTGAAAATAATTTGAAAACAGACGGCGCTGGCCAAGTGGCTGGCAAAAGCATTAAATCCGAAAAATAATTTTGACGATGCTAGCTTTTTTGTGTTAAGTTAGCACTGTTGAGAATACTCCAGATAGCACATTAAAACTACAAAAATCATTGTTCCGCAAACTTTATAGGGAGGCTACCATGCCTAAACTCAGCGCCAAAAAAAAGGAACAAATGTGGTCAAAACTCGCGGCTTTGGGAATCGATCTGCCAGAATGTGCCCATAACGGCCATATTCCTTTTACCGAAGCCGACCTGGGCAGGATAATGACAGCCATTGAAAAAGGCCGCCATGTATTAAGCCAAACCACGCAGGAGGTGGAGGGTTACCAGGCCAATCTGGAAAAAGAATTGCGAACCCTGCTCGCCGACCAAGGTAAAAACATCCTAGAGGAACGCGACGTTCTGCCTATTCCACCGCAACTTCTGGATGATGCCTCCAGCGCGGTTGGAGATCTAAATTTTCTTCTCGATCCGCTACCCCTGACGGCATCATTGGTCAGTCGCTTGCTGGAGAATGTCGCCCGTAACCTAATCTCTCAAACCGGCGGCTTGCCACCCAGCTCAATTGGTATTTTCGATTTTGTCGACGGGCAAAGAACGGACCTGCGGCTGGTAACAAAATGGACATTGCGTCGAGCCCCACAGTACAAAGACCTGTTTGCCTTGTTAGCAATCACAAAACACGCCTACGGCGAAGAGATCAGGGGGCTCAAAGACGAAGGTAAGTGCTGGGATTCAGTAATTGCTTACCGGGATGCCGATGACAAAATAGTCAAAAAACGTTTTGGCCTCTATTTCGGGCCGAACACGCGTTTTCACAGCGGCGCGCGCGGTTTACTGGTTAGCAGGAACTTTCATATCAAAGCGGAATTCGAATATCTATCCCAGAGCTTTCCCGCGGATTGGATGGCGCGCTCCCTCAACGGCGACATCAAACAGTTTGAACTGGAATTGCGTGAAGGCGGAACCAGCAACGGCGGCGAACGGGCTGGCCTGGCCCAAGCGGAATTTTTATGTCTGGTGGTGCAGATTGCCTACTTCCTCGAACATGGCGCGCTGATCAACCAACGCGCGCTGTCCATCGCCGTTTTTCGCGCCCTTAATCGCCTTGGCGCCGAAGGAGCTTCGCGAGCCAAGCTCTACGGCTTGCGTGGCGTGCTAGAAACAATAGAACGGGTCCTGCTTTTGCCTTTGCAACAGCCGCACTTAGCTCAGCGCTACCGTTTTCCGCCGGAATCAATCTTGTTGGTTGGTGTGCCGGGCGTAGGGAAAACCCTGCTGGCCAAGTTTTTAATGTCACAAGGATATAACTGCATCTTTGTCTCGGTGGATACCGCCAAGCTTCTCCTGGACTTAACCGAGCCCAAAGGCAGCAGGATTCTCCTACACATCGATAAAATTGGCCAAGCCACCGGCCTGCCGGTAGTTTTACTGGTTGATGATATCGAGGCCATAACGAATGACAAGGAACACAAAGCCTTAATCTCTAAACTCCTTAATTTGTTTCAAGGCGTGCGAGAGAGGGGTTTTTACATCATCGCGGCCACCAATCACCCAGATCAAATTGACCCGCGCCTGCTTGAACCTGGACGTCTTTCCAAGGTAACGCATGTGCCTCTGCCGGGCAATGAGGATCGCATCGGAATACTAGAAATCCATCTTGAGGGCGTGCCGTTTACTAACGCCCAGGAGAAGCGGGCAATAATCGCACAGATGGCCGGAGAAACCGAAGGCTGGACCGGCCGGTATTTGCGAGCCTTAGTCCATGAAGCCGGCCGAGTCAGTACCTTGGAAGTAATCGACGGAAACATAGACGCGGAGATAGTAACTGATTTGAAGCTGGTGCCACCCTTGCGCCTGGCACATTTTGAAAAGGCCCACGCTTTAATTCTCCAGGGAGTAGACATGGGGAAATTCATCAAGCTCGACAAGCAGATTCAAAATTTCGTTTCCCAGCGCAGTGGGGTAATAGGTTTTCGCGCCTAGAACTTAAACACTGATTCCTAAAGGAGGAAATACACAGGCCGGAGTTTCAAGCTTCGGCCTTCTTTTTTATAAAAAAAATGCTATACTATGTTTGTAATAAAAATAATAAATTTTAATCATATGAATGAACAAATAAAAAACTATTTCTATATCACCGTGATTATTGTCCTTTTGATTGGGGCTTTTTCTACGGTTAAATATGTCAATTCTTATTCCAAGGCCAGCCAGCCCTCGTCGTTCCGCAGTTTTAACGTGGCCGGCGACGGCAAAGTAGTGGCGGTGCCGGATGTGGCGCGTTTCAGCTTTGGCGCGGTGACGGAAGGCGGCAAGGATATTGCCAGTTTACAAAAACAAAACAGCGACAAAGTTAACAAGGCAATTGCTTATTTAAAAGGCAACGGCGTTGACGAAAAAGACATTACCACCCAAAACTACAGCGTTGATCCGCGCTACCAGTATTTTAACTGCTCGGGCGAGGGGACTACCGCCTGCCCGCCGGCGGAAATTGTCGGCTATACGGTCAACCAAGCCGTGGCCGTGAAAATCCGTGATTTCAGCAAAGTCGGTAATATTTTATCCGGCGTGGTGGAGAACGGCGCCAACACGGTTTCCCAGCTGCAATTCACTATTGACGATCCAACTGCCGTGCAAAATGAAGCTCGCGCCAAAGCGATTGACAAAGCCAAAGCCAAAGCCGAAGCCATTGCCCAGGCTGGGGATTTTAAACTCGGCCGCCTGCTTTCGATTGACGAGGGTGGCGCTAGCCCCAGCGCTTATCAAGACTATGGCGGCTTTGGTTATGGCGGCGGCGCGCCCATGGCGGTAAAATCTTCGCCCAACATTGAACCCGGCTCGCAAGAAATAAATGTCGTCATTACACTTTCTTATGAAATTAAGTGAGTAGATAAAAAGAAACAAACAAATTAAAATGGATATAGTATCTCATGGTTTTTGGGGTGGAATTGCTTTTGGGCGCAAATCCAAACAGGCTTTTTTGATTGCCTTCTTTTTTGGCGTGTTTCCAGATTTGTTTGCTTTTGCTTTTACCTTCATTGAACGGATATTCTTCCGCGGCGAGTTAATTACCGAACCCATCAGCCAAATTCCGCGCTATGTGCATACCTTTTATAATATATCCCACAGCTTGGTTGTTTCCTTGGCGGTAATTATGGTTTGCATTGCCGTCTGGCGGAGCCGCGCTTATGTAATGCTGGCCTGGCCACTGCACATATTGTTTGACCTAGTCAGCCATGATTTGCGCTTTTTCCCCACGCCATTCTTGTGGCCTTTTAACACGCCATTTTTCCCGGGCACGGCCTGGAGTACGCCCTGGGTTTTTTTCTCCAACTGGGGCGCCTTGATCGCGCTTTATGTTGCTTGGCTGATTTTAAAACCCACTAAAATCAAACTCAAAGATGAATTCAAAACATAGAGACAAATGCCTTTTTGTCATTCCGGCCTTGAGCCGGAATCCAGTTTTTAATTAATAATGGATCCCGCATCAAGTGCGGGATGACGACTGCAATATGGATAACAAAGAAAATATAATCAAAGAACTAAAAGCCGCGCACAAAGGCGACACAGCCAACGAAAAATACCACAAAGCCGGCCAAGGTTCGTATTTACGCAACATGGTTTATGGCGCCAATGACGGCATTGTCACCACTTTCGCGGTGGTGGCCGGCGTGGCGGGAGCGAATTTGTCGCCGAAAATTATTTTAATTTTGGGGTTTGCCAATTTAGTGGCTGATGGTATCTCCATGGCCATGGGTAGTTTCTTGGGCACCAGATCGGAAAACCAGCTCAAGCATGAAGAGCTAAAAACCGAGTATTGGGAAATTGACCATGTGCCCGAAGAAGAAGCCAAAGAAATTGAAAGGATTTATAAAGACAAGGGCTTTAAGGCTAATGACCTCAAACGGGCCGTGGAAGTTATTACCAGTGACCGCGATGTTTGGGCTAAAGAAATGATGATCTATGAATTAGGCATTATCCCTGGGGAAGAGGAAAGCCCCTGGAAAAACGGCTTAGTGACATTTGTGGCTTTTGCCATTGCCGGTCTTTTGCCGCTCTTGCCTTATATTTTTAATATTCCCTCCAAAGATAATTTTACCACAGCCATAATTTTTACAGGCATAGCTTTGTTTATGGTCGGGGCTTTGCGCACTATTTTCACTAAAAAGAATTGGCTGTTTTCCGGGTTGGAGATGCTTCTAGTCGGCACGATTGCGGCCACCGCGGCCTATGCCGTAGGCTATTTCATTGGCCTTATAACTTAAATCAGAATTGATTACAAATAGTGAAAAGCCCATAAACACGGGGTTTTTTGTTTTATTTGACCTTTTTATTGATTTATGGTAATATCGGGTGTTATTTGGGCAAAATCTGCCTAAATCACAAAAAACCGTTTTTAACCTTGAAAATTTAAGCATTTTACCCCTACACCACATGGAGGTTTACCGTGGAAAAGTTAGGACGTGTCCTGTTCTGGCTCTTTCTCCTGCTACTCACAAACTGTGGGAGCAAAAAGGGCCCAGTCGGACCAAACGGACCCGACAAACCCATAACCGAGCCGGAAAAGGTTGCTCTCACAGCAACCAAACCGGCTACAGAGCAGGATCTGGCGGCATTGCAAGATTCGTTGCCGCAGAACATCTCTATCTCTCTGTCTGATTTACTGGGCAGGGAATTGCCAGATGGACAGGTCTTTATCGGCTATTATTATGTTGATGCCGATACTGCCTGGCGCCTCAATGATTTCCAAGGGTCGAGCAAGGCCATTAAATTCTATGGCCCGACGTTCGCCGGGGATTTTGACGGCAACGGCCTGGTCGATTTAGCGGACTTCTACAAGTTCGCGGATCGTTTCGGCCGCAAAGCCGGACAAGCAGGTTATGATTTGCTGTTTGACTTTGATGCCAGCGGATGGATTGAGTGGCAAGACTTTTGGGTTTTCGCGGACTTTTTCGGTTCTGTCGTTGATGGAGCCGCAATCGCATCCGCCAAACCCATTCTCTTGCCTAAGAATCCGCCCGAAGAAGGCATTGGGCAGATGTCATATGCAGACCTGCTCAAAGCCTGGCCGAGCCTAACGCGAGCAGCCAAGACCGTGGCAGTAAATCGGCATTACCAGTTCCGGATCAAAAGTCTGGACAAAGCTTTTGCCGATACCACCGTGAAAGTGGATGGCGAAATCTTCGGAAATCGCCAGTTTGCTTTCCCGGTCAACGCCAGGCCGCGCCACCACTCCCTTGGCCCGCTAGAGCTCACATGGCCCCAAGGAGGTATGAGCAAAATTCGGCTAACAGGGCTGTTTGAGGAAAGCGATGACCCGCTGACTTTTAGCCTGGCCGGGGACACAGTCGGCTTTGCCATTGTTGACAATTTCCTGGCCATACCTAGCGCTGAATTGAAAAAATTCACACTAGTTATCAAAGCTACGGATACAGCCGGACAGTTCGCGCTACATGATGTCAATGGTACTATTATCGCGCGACCAGATAGCGCTCCGCCCCAAATTACGCTCTCGATTCAGGAGAGCACAATCAACTTCAGGGTCGACGATGAGTCTGACAGTGTGCGGGTGAAATTGACAGTCGGCGATAATATATTCTTAGACGACTGGCTACTAATGCCGGTTGAACAAGAGACAACATTCATTAGCCACGAGCTGGGTACTTATCCAGTACGTCTGGTGGCCACAGACCCGAGCGGCAACAGGAAGGAGTTTACGGGCGAGATTGTCTTCACCGACAAAATTCCGCCCACTATGAGCGTGCAAACCGAATGGGTGGGAGACCGAAAAAATCAGCTAGCCATAAATGTCGCGCTCAGCGACAATACCGGGCTGGGTGATTACCGTGTCACGGCTGGCACTCTGGATTATTCCGGCAATGGCAGCGGACGGCAAAACCTGAATTTTTCTCCGCCTGACGCTAATTTCCCGACCGTGACATCTGTCACGACCCGGGAGATTAAGCTTCATGTTTGCGACCAGGCTGGCAATTGCTTTGATTCGACGACATTTGTCGATCAGCCCATCAGCCCGGTACCGCCGCCGCCTTCCGGTGGTGGGGGAACGACCACTCCACCGCCAGCAACTGTGGTTGAGGCACCAACTATCTCGGCCACAGTCAATGGCCTGACTGGATACATCCAAGTAACGGCCGGCGAAATTATGGCACTCATAGCCAACGTTACCGGGGATCCGACGGTGTCGTGGTCATTAGGCAACCTGAATGCCACCGGCACGAATACTACTATGATGGCGCCCGTCGGCAGCGCCATCATGACAGTAACGGCTACCAACTCTGCCGGATCTGTCAGCCAGAGCTTTAATATTTTAGCTCTGGGCGCTCCCAAACGCATCGTACCTACTAACCCCCAATAACGGGGAACCCATGATCGGCCTGTCAATCGCGCGCAAGCGTTGATTGACAGGCCGGTTTTTTTATTGTCTTTATCGGGAGAGTTGACAAAAATAACTAAATAGTGTAAGTTAAAACCTTTGCTTTTAAGGTGAGATTAAACTATATTAATATATTGCCTCACAGCGAGCTCATGTTGCGATTTTACCCCAAAAAACTAGTGTTTTTACCCCTAATAGCCACTTTGCTGGCTGTTGTTGGTTTTGTCGGGGTAAAGACTATGGCGGCCAATGACATTATAGTTCTTGGCAAGCTTTGGACCACTGGTTTACCCGCTTGGCAGGATACGATTAATGTTGAGCCGGGCCAAGATTTTAAAATAACTTTATTTGCCGGCAACTACAGCCAAACTGCTGGGGTCAGCAATGTCCGCATTGTTGATAATCTACCCGCTAACTCCAGTTTCACAACTGGTACGGTTTTTCAAATTTTAAACAACAATGGGGTCTGGCAAGCTTTGCCTGATGGTGGCACCAGTCCTTTCGTAGGCACTGGCTTGAACGTCACTGATGATGCTTCGTTAAACGCGCAAGAATTTGCCAACTATAAATACACTTTGCGCGTTGCCGATTTTTTACCAACCAGCACAACGCAATTAACCTGGGCTGGCCCGACTTTGTATTTTACTGATACCTTTGGCAATCAAACCAAAACTAATATTAATAGCAATGCCATCAACATTACTAATCTGCCGAGCATTAATGCTTTTACTTTAACTCCGGCCAAGGCTTATTATAAATTGGGTGATGTGATTACTTTCACTCTCACCGGCACAGGCAGTAAAACCGCTTCCGCTAAAATTAATGGTTTAACGGTTAATTTAACCGAAAGCGCCCCGGGTGTTTACACCGGCACCTATACCGTGCAAGCCGGCGATAATTTTTCCGCCACACCCCGCGCTTATTTAGCCAACTCCAACGGCAAAGGTGCCTACAAAGATTATACGCAAACCGTTGGCGTGGATAGCGTGTTGCCCGGCGTGGTGACGGGCTTGAACGGAATTTTGAACGCGGACAACACCGTCAAGTTAATTTGGGTGGCCCCGGTTGATACTGATATTAACCACTATAATATCCACTCTAACAATGGCAGCGGCAATGTTAACTATGGGGCAGTCTTGGCCACGGTTAATGTTGGCATTAATCAATACACCACCGCGGTTTTGAATAATGACGCTTTGTATAAATTCAGCGTGCGCACCGTGGACAATGCCGGCAACACTGAAACCAATACTACTACTATTTCTAAATCAACTGACGTCACGCCGCCGGAAGCTCCAGCCAGCTTAGCCCAGCCGACTTCTTTGAACAGCCAAGTAGTAAAATACAATGCTTCTAATCCAATCCAATTTTCTTGGGTTTCGAGCGTGGCCAGCGATTTGGTTAAATACCGTTTGGAAATTGATGATAATAATGATTTTTCGTCAATCATCACTTCCCAAGACACGGTCGGCACTACCACGGCTTATTCTTTACAGACTTCGGCTGTTAGCTTGGCAGAAGGCATTTATTTTTACCGCGTGTCCGCCATTGATGACGCGGATTTGCTTTCCACTCCAGCCGTCACGCCGGATAATGTTTTTGAAATTGATAACACGGCCCCGACTGTGGCAGTGAGCCAGCCAGCGACCGGCAGCCAAGTGGCTAATAACTTCAGTATCTCCGGCACAGCCGCGGATGCTGGCACACATTTAAACAGCACTAATGGCTTATCCAAAGTCGAAGTATTTTTAACTAACCTGACTACGGGCCAGCATTGGAGCGGTACAGCTTGGGGCGCGACCGCCACTTTTTTAACCGCCGCTTCCACTAATAATTTCGCCACTTGGTCTTACCAGTTCACGGCACCTATTACTAATGGCTCGATTTATACCACCGGCGCGCGCGCCACTGATAAGGCTAATAACCAAACTGACAACACGCTTTTAAGCCTGGTGGGGGATACAGTCGTGCCGGCCATTAACAGCATCACTTTAACCAATACTACTTTGGGCGGTACGGCGATTTTTAAAAATACTAATAACATTGTTTTAACCGCCACCATTACCGATAACTTGGGCCAGGCCAGCATGAGCGTGAATAATATCCGCGCGGATTTATCAACCATTACCGGCAATGCCGGCGATAACGCCGTGGCGCCGGCCAGTTATAACACTGCTAATGGCTTAGCCACTTGGAACGCGGTGGTGGGCAATGTGGCGGCTGATGGCGCCAAAAACGTGCCGATTACAGCTACGGACTTAGCCGGCAACGCGGGCAATGCCTCCAACTCCATTACTGCTGATAACACTGCCCCGGCCATCACTGCCGCCACTTTGACATCTCCATCAGCAGCGGGCCTTACCTGGAAAGGCGGCAGTGTACAAAATATTACTTGGAACCAAGCCCAGATTACTGATGCTAATTTAGCGGCTAATCCCATTACTTTGGAATACACCACTGATGGCTCAAACTATACGCCCATTGCCGCGAACGAGGCTAATGACGGCACTTATGCCTGGACTGTGGCCAGTTTAGATTCGGCTTTGGTGCGCGTGCGCGTTACTGCCAAAGATAACGCGAATAATACGACGTCTGACCAATCAGACAATTTATTTACTGTGGACTCGACCGCCCCAGCCTTTTCAAATGTGGTTTTAACTAACTCAATTTTAAGCATTACTACTTTAGTAAAAAACGGCGACACCGTGGTTTTAACGGCCACGATTACTGATAATCTTTTGCAAGCCTTGTTAGCCACCGGCAATATCACCGCTGACTTTACTAATATCACCAACAACGCCGGCGACAACGCCGTACAGCCGACTTCTTATAATCCGGCCAATGGCGCGGCGGTGTGGAATTTCAAAACCACGGCCGGCACGGCTAATGGTAATTTAAGCTTGAGCATCACGGCCACGGACGCGGCCGGCAATGCCGCCACTTTCACCAACACGGCCATTATTGTGGCTGATAATGCAGCTCCGACTATCACTATTAACACCTTAACTACACCATCATCAGCTGGGATTACTTGGGCAGGCGGAGCTGCACAAAACATCACTTGGAACCAAGCCCAGATTACTGACGCCAATTTAGCCGCTAACCCCATTACTTTGGAATATACCACTGATGGATCTAACTACACGCAGATTGCGACAGGCGAAGCCAATGATGGCACCTATGCCTGGACTGTGCCGAACATTAATTCTCAAACCGTCAAAGTCCGCGTCACGGCTAAAGATGGCGTGAATAACACCAGCAATGATATTTCGGATAATAATTTTACCATTGACTCCACCGTGCCGGTTGTTCCAGCCAATGCTTTAACTAGCCCCAATGGCGGCGAGGCCTGGAAACAGGGAACAGTGAAAAATATTACTTGGAATAACGCTGCTATTACCGATAACTTTGCTTTGGCTGTGAACCCGGTTACTTTGGAATACACCACTGATGGCGTGAACTACACCCAAATTGCCGCGAACGAGGCTAATGACGGCACCTATGCCTGGACTTTGCCAGTAATAGACACCACCACGGTTAAAGTCCGCCTTACAGCCGTTGATGTGGCGGCTTTGAGCGCCAATGATGTTTCGGATAATAATTTTGCCATTGGTTTGCCGCCAGTCATAGTGCAAGCGCGCGCCATGAGTAATACTTTAATCGAAGTGGAATGGAACAAAGCTTTGGCTAATGCCGGCGCTTTTGGCAACTACACGGCCACTGGCCTGACGGCCACAGCCGCGGCTATTTCGGGCGGGAACAATAAAATTGTGAACTTAACGGTTAATGCTTTAAACAACACCGGCTTTACAGCCGCGGATTTGGCCGTGGCTGTGAACACCGTGACAGATGCCTTTAACTTCCAAAACGAAGCCGCTACTGGCGTGGCCATTGTTGACAAGCAAGCGCCGGTGGGGACCATCGCCAACTCTTACCCCAATACTAACCAGCTGATTGTGGACTATTCGCCAGCTATCCGGATCGCGGTGTCTGAAGCCCCAGGTGGTTCGACTGTGTTTAAATTAGACACTATTACGCAAGTTACTGGCTATGATAGCGCTAACAAATTTATTACCCACAACACAGCCGCCACTTTAGCCGCTGGCAAACACACTATTAGCTTGGATATGGTGGACGCGGCCGGGAACACGGCGGCCAACCAAACTTTTGATTTCTGGGTTGACCAATTTACCGCCTCTACCGCCTTAGCCCCGGTTAGCTTCTTGTTTAATGGCAATGTGTTTGACGATGGCTCGGGTGCCGAACAGCAAGCAATTACCGTTTCCACTTATGGCGCGGGTTATAAAGTTTACGCTTACTTTACGCCCACTGTCAGCGATGGCGCGGGTAATTTTATCAATGACATGGATATCAAACTCGCCGCGGATCCGTGGGCTAATAAAATCGATTTGAATGGCGCCACCCAAATTCAGTTAGTTAATGTAGTTAAAGCCGCCACCCCCAGCTTAACACCGGTCAGCACGACTTATACTTATGATTTACGCGGTAATATTCCGGGTGTGGCGCAACCGGCGGGTAATTATAATGGCACTATGCAATTTATTGTGGTGCCGGAGTATTAATGTTGCCTCGACGTTAGGGAGAGGCCCCTTGTATGTCTTAGACAACAAGTATAAGGGTTCCCTCCCTGGCGTCGGGAAAACAGCCGAAGAACTTAGGTAGTTGCGCTCAAGCGAGTTCAGCTACCTGCGCTCTTCAGTAATGAAACGCAGAAGGAAAGAAGGGCTTGATGCACCCCTTAGACGGGGGTTTCAGGTTTGACAGGTGTTTAGTCGAATACATGCCAAACCTCCAAGCCCCCAC
>CAYILY010000008.1:11970-19688 GCA_964364395.1 uncultured Gammaproteobacteria bacterium
GTTTCAGGTTTGACAGGTGTTTAGTCGAATACATGCCAAACCTCCAAGCCCCCACTTGAAGAAATATAAATCAAGTGGGGTAAGAGTCCTTGGTCGACTTTCCAAAATATAATTATAGGAGATTCTATATGAACAAGTTTATTTCTTCTTTAGCGGCTATCGCTTTAGTTATTACCTCGGTGGTAATTTCTCCGGTGACAGCGGCTGGTATTTCCTTCACCATTGCGTCTGCCAACAGACAAAACTTCACTCTCGACTTGCCGGCTGGCGTCGATTTGGAAGCTGGTGATGTGATTACTTTAACCTTAAGAACCGCTGCCAATGGCACGGCTGTTGATTTGTCGGCTAACGACGTCACAGCCGCCACCTTAGGCGCGGGTGCTGCCGAAACTTTGACTAATAACGGCGATGCCGCTGGCACCATTGTTATTACCGAAGGCGGCAACGATGAAGCGGCTGGCGCTGATTTGGTTTTTGCCTTAACTACGGCTTTAACTGACAACACCGCCTACACCATCACTTATTCGGACACTGACTCTAACTTTGGCGCTGCTTTGATTAACTTCGGCACTGCCAACCAGGTGAGCGTTTCGGCCACGGTTGACCCGATTCTTTCTTTTTCCTTGGACACCAATACCTTGGCCTTAGGCTCTCTGCCAACAGCAGCGGATACCTATGCTAATGATACTGGTACCACCAAGATCAACCCGACTGTCAGCTCTAACGCTGAAGGCGGCATCGTGGTCAGCATGACTTCCACTGGTTTAAAATCAGCCACCCGAGAAATCGGCGTGACTGATATTGCCGGCGGCATTGCCCAAACCACAGCCACTGACTATTTTAAAGTCAGCACAAACGCTACTCCGAACATTACTGATGCCAATGGCGCGAACATCGCGACTGCGGCCGGTACTGACGTGTTGGCCTCCCAAACTGTGTACTCCATTGCCACTCCGGTGGCCGCTGGCACAGTTGGCGTGACGGTCGCTGCCCGCGCGGCCGCTACCACGGAAGCTGGTAATTACGCTGATACTTTGACTTTTACCGCTACCCCAACCTTCTAATATAGTCTGTCATTCTGGAGCGAAGCGATAGAATCCATCTTTGAAAACATAATGGATCCTATCGCCCCGCAAGACGCGGGGCTCCAGGATGACATTGATTGTTGTTAGCTTCTCTGCCCCACATCCGCCGAATCGGCGGACGGGGCAGAGTCTGGTGACAATAAATAGACAACAAAACATAGGCTATTGTCAATATTTACTAAATATGCTATACTGTGGGCACATGAAATTAATTGCCAACCACAACTTAATTAATTTTGCTAAAATAAGCCTTTTTTTTAGTTTTTGGCTAATTTTAGGGCAATTTCAGGCTTATGCGGCCAGTGTGACGGTTTCCCCGCCTAAGTTTGAGTTTGAGGTGGAAAAAGGCCAAACCATTACCCAAAATATCACTATTACCAATGGCGAGCCCTCTGATTTAACCTTGGCTACCTCGGCCGCGGACTTTACAGCCGCTGGCGAAGAGGGCAAACCCAGTTTTGCCGAAGACGCTAACCAAGTTAACTCGGCTTTTTCCTTGGCTTCTTGGATCAACCTGCCAAACCAGGTTATTACTGTCCCAGGAAGCGGCAAGCTGGTTGTGCCTTTTACAGTGCGCGTGCCAGAACACGCTGAAGCCGGCGGCCATTTTGGCACTATCTTTTTCTCGCCTATAACCGCGGCCGCGGGTGATATCAGCATCAAGCAAAAAGTCGGCGTCTTGCTGTTAGTGCGCGTCAAAGGCGAAATCCGCGAAAGCGGAAATTTGGATATTTTTGACACCTATAACTCCGCTATTACCGGCGATCAAGTGGCCAACGCTAAAACGCAAGCCGTGTTTGAAACTTTCCCCATCAACTTGGCGGTGCGCTTGACCAATACCGGCAATGTCCACACCAAGCCACAAGGCAAAATTATTATCAAAAATACTTTTGGCCAAGCTTTAACCCGTGTGGGTGAAGAAGCGATTTTAAACGGTTCCGGCGCCATCACCGGCACTAAGGTTGTGGATTATATTCCGGTTAATGACCGCGGCGGCAATGTTTTGCCCAATAGCTCGCGCGTATTTTTACAGCCTTGGAAAGGCTTAGGCTCCCAAGTTTATGACGAGAACGGCCAAAAAAGCATTGCCTGGAAAGGCTTGGGCTTTGGCCGCTACACCGCGGAGCTGGAATTGTCTTATGCCGGCCAGATTATGCCCAAGCAAGTTATCAGTTTTTGGATCTTGCCATGGAAAATTATGGCCGGCGGCTTAGCCTTAATTATTGCTTTATACTTTATCAGCAAAAAATGGCGCCAAATGTCCCGCGAGCGCTTAAAGCGCCAATTGCGCAAAGAACTAGAAAGAGAGAATAACTAAATAAGTGTTGCCTCGACGCCAGGGAGAGGCCCCTTGTCTGTCTTTATCTCATTATTTAAGGGTTCCCTCCCTGGCGTCGGGAAAACAGCCTATATGACACAATCATCTTGGAAAAAATTTACAACTTTAATTCTCGCTATTTTAGTAGCGAGTTTTTCCGTGTCCGCGCAAGCGGCCAGCTTAACCGATGTTTCGGACACTATGTCCAAACAAACACCTAGCTCCACCGCTGTCACTCATACTATTAAATTCCGCCCCAACACGGCCATTGCGGCTCCGGGAGATGTTAAAATCACTTGGGCGTCTGGCTATGATTTGACTAATGTGGCGGCCTCGGTGGATGTCTCGGTTTCTGGCGGCGGCGTTACTTGGGCTTCTCCAGTCAACGGCGATTTAAGCATTGCCAATCGAATTTTGACTTTAAATTGGACCAGCGGCACTTTAAGCTCCGCCAGTTTGGTGACGGTCACGGTTAATTATGCAAAAAATCCAGCCTCCATTGGCAATTATGATTTAACTATCGCTGTTGGGCCGGACGGATTTTCCACGGCCACTGATACGCGTACTATCCCAACCGTGATCGCGAGCGGCGGCGTCGCGGTTACGGCTTCCGTGCCTTATCCGGAAACCAACCCCACTATTACCAATATTCTGCCCAACGAGCCGATTGTCGTGTCGTCCGGCGCTACGCAAGTAATTAGTTTTGATATTACTGATGTTAATAATAATAACGTTGATTACACCGTGACGCCATCTACGGGCGCGATTTCAGTTTCCCCAAGCCCGGTTTCACCGGTGACGAGCACCGCAACCGCCAAAACCGTCACCTTTACTTATTTTGCCAATGGCGCCACGGGCAGCCAAACCATTACCGTCACAGCCGATGACAATGAAGCCACGGGCGGCGCTTTGGTGACTTATAATATCCAGCTATTTGTAATATAAAGTTTCACATGAACTTCAAATTAGCCAAACAACATCCTAAAATTTCACTAGTAACCATCAGTGTTATTTTGTTTTTAGGCTTGCTTTTCTTGGTGCGCGGCATTGCTATGAGCCGGCCGGCTTTACCGCTCGCGGCTACGGAAAAAGTCCGCAATTTAAGCGCCCAAGAAACTGATTGGCAAATCGCCACCACGGCCGTGCCTGGGGATGTGCTGGAATATTTTGCTTTAGTCCAATTACCGGGCGATTACAATAAAACCGTAAAAAATATTACCTTGGCCGTGGCCGTTGATGACAATTTTTCTTATCGCGAAGGCACTTTGGCCAGCTTTGCTTTGGGCATCAACCAAAGCATTGCCGCGGATTTTTCAAAAAAATTGTTTTCTAAAAAAGGCCTCCTGGTTAAACAATTAAAAAGCGGGGAGTTTATTGATCTAAAATGGCAAGCCCGCTTAAATGATAACATTGCTTTTTCGGACAAAGCCTTGCCGCTCTTGGGCAGCCAATTAACTGTCTCGGCCGACAACTTTGGCCAGCGCAAAAGCGAGGCTATCGTCAGCCTTAATTCCACCGAAAGCCGTGTTGCGGCCAAAAATACGGAAACCGCTTTCTATATTCCGCGCGTTTTAGGCATGAACCCGCGCGAGGCTTATGACGGTTTGGGCGGCGGCGTATTGATTGCCGGCAATGATTTAAAAGGCGTAAAAACGATCCGTTTAGCGTCCAATAACAAAGTTTTATCCTGGCGCTTAATTTCCAACGAACTTTTAGAAAGCGCTATCCCGGCTGGTTTAAAAAGCGGGGAATATACCTTGGAATTTTTTGATAATAAAAACGCCTTGCTAAAAGATAAATTATCTTTTAAAATTTTAGGCACGGAAAATAAAGCGACCGTCACCCGCGCCACGCCCAGTGTTATCAAAAAGGGGGAACGCCGGACTATTGTTTTGCAAGGCATTCATTTGGCTGATGCTAAAGAACTGCTTGCCAAAAACGGGCAAACTATCCGCTTGGAAAATATCAACCAAATTAATGACCGCGTTCTCTCGGCGGAATTGCCGGAGACAGCCAAGAGCGGCGAATACCGCTTATTTGTCGGGGAGCGGGAACAGGATGTTAAGTTGACGGTGAATTAATGATATAATTATAGGAGGCTAGCTATATGAATTTACAGTTTATTAAATCCCACACATTTTTAAAACTAGCCGTCATGGCTGGGGCTTTTATGTTTTCATTCATTTTTGGCGGCGAAGTTTGGGCCGTGGACAGCGCTACCCTCCGCGTTAAAAATAATACCAACGGCTCTTACACGACCCCGAACGACACTTATGCCAATACAGTTAGAGCTGAACCCTCAGACATTTTGAGTTTCCGCTTTATTTATTCCAGCGCCACCCCCGCCTCCAGTGTCACTATTACATTGCCATCTGGCTTGACATACGCTGGCTCACTCGTAACGGTTTTAGGATCAACGGTTTCAGCATCGGCCTCTGGACAAAATATAACTTTTACTTTCTCCTCCGCGACTTCACAGATATTTACCTTTAACGCGTCTGTAGCTAATGGTTCGAATTTAAATACTAATCACACTTTAACGCCTAGTTTCACCACCAACGGCTCACCAGCAGCTGACGATGGTACGACTAGCACAACAAACACAATAACAACCGGCCCGGTGGTCACCGGTGTTTCGCCGTCAAGCGGCGGAGATTCAGCTCCGAATAGCATCACTATTACCGGCCATGGCTTTGCCGGCACCACGGCCGTAGCTTTATCTAATGGCACCAATATTAGCCTTACCGGCGCGACCATTACCGACACTTCCATTTCCGGCGGAGACTTTAAAATCCCGGGTTTGCTGGGTACTGGCGCATATTGGATTAAAGTCACTACCACGGTCAGCGGCACGGCTTTAACAAATAATGCCGACTCTTCTGAGTCTGTGCAATATACTGTCACCGACGGCACAGAACCGACCATGTCGGGCGCTACTTCTTATATACATTCCACCGGCGTGCTGACTTTGGCTTTTAACGAAACCATTGATGTTTCGCAAACCAACTTAAGCAAAATCACGCTGTATGATGCCTCCTCTGGCGGGAATAGCCAAGTTTTAACCGGCGCCACGGTTTCAACCACTGATTCAACAACTGTGACCATTACTTTAACCCAAGCGCAAAAAAATACTGTTTCCGGCTGGGGAGTAACGGCCAGCAATCTTTATGTGCAAATCGCGGGCAGTGGTATTTATGATTTATCCAATAACGGTTTAGTGGCCCAAGGTAGCCGTACAGCTATCACCACTTGGACCAAAGACACCACCGTACCGACGGCTACTTTAAGCTACGCGCAAAATAGCGCCAGCACTACTTCGGTTAAAGCCGGCAGTGTGACCATTACCGCCACTTTTTCGGAACCGATTTCCGCGACCCCGAATATTGCCATTGACCAGCCCGGGGCCACGGATATCGCGGCCACGGCCATGACTGGTTCCAGCGCGACCTGGACCTATGCTTACACTATCAACGCGGTGTCTGACGGCACGGCTACTATCACTATTACCAATGCCCCGGACTACGCCAACAATGCTTTAGGTACGGTGGCCGGCAATACTTTTGCGATTGATACGCTTAGCCCCACCCCGGCTATCAGCACGGTTTCCGGTAGCGCCGCCGGACAAACCGCGCTTACTTTCAGCTGGACGCCGACTTATACGGCCAGCGATTTTTCCACTTATAAATTCTTTTACCGCGCCACTAGCGGCGTGACTAGCGCCAATGGCACGGCCATTAATAAAAATACTTCGGGTTATTCCAATCTGGGGACAGCCGCCACTAATTCTTTGAGCTTAAGCGGCCTCTCGGCTGGCACCACTTATTACGCGGTAATCTACATCTGTGACACAGCCGATAATTGCTCGGCGGTTAGCAATGAAGCTGGCACCCAAACAAACTCCCAAGCCGTGGTTAGCGTTCCTGTCAGTGGTGGCGGCGGCTCCAGTGCTCCGAGCGCGCCAAGTACCGCGTCTTCAGCCGGCACTATCACTGCTTCGGGCGGCGCCATCACCACTATGACTTCTTCCGGCGCCAGCGCCACGGTCAGCATACCGGCTAATACGGTCAGCGGCAATGTCAATGTAGCCGAGGCTTCAAGCATAGAAAAACAAGCCGCTCCTTTGGCGACGGACCAAGGCGTAATTATCGGTAATTCGGTGTTCAATATCCAATTGTCCGGTGTGTCCAGCCCGACATTCACTAATCCCGTCACTTTGGAATTTGTTTATGATCCAGCCCAATTAGGCGGTATTAATCCAAACACTCTAAGCATTTCCTATTTCAGCACGACTTTGAACAAATGGATATCATTGGTTTCCAGTGTTAACACCACTACCCACAAAGTAGCGGCCCAAACCACGCATTTCACTTTATTTGCCATTACCACGGTGCCGGGGGCGAGTGGCGCGCCTACCCAGACTTCAACCGATACCGCGGCCACCGCGCCGCCCAGCGCCCCCGACAGCGGGCAAATTCTCGGCACCAACGTGGGTGTTTATCCTAATGGAGCATTGCTAAAAGCGCCGAATTCGCCAGCGGTTTGGTACATAGTTGATGACAAAAAGCATGTCATTCCTTCGGCCGCGGTGTTTAACACCCGCTTTAATTGGAGCGATATTGTATCCTTGCCTTCGAGCAAGCAATTGGATTTATACGAAACCGGCGAAGCCGTTAAATTCGCGCCCAACACCTTGGTCAAAGAACAAGGTGTGCCGGATGTTTACCGTGTGGCCGCCACTGGTGATTTGCAGGGCATTGTTTCCATGGATGTGTTTTTAAAACGCGCTTACAAAATCAGTGATATTATTGAAGTTGAACCTAATGGCTTGGCCGGTTATAGCCGCGCGGCCTATATCGCGGATGTGAATTTGGTCTACACTGGCGAATTGGTGTCAGTGCCGCAAAAGAAAGGCTTGGCCTCGGTTTATTATATCGAGGGCGGGCAAGCGCGTGAATTCAAAACTCGAGATATTTTTGACCGTTATGGCTTTAAGTTAAAAAATGTCCGCGCCATCACGGCCAGCCAATTAAAAGCTTTCCCTGTCGGCACTGTTATGCCTTATCCAGATGGCACCTTGCTTAAAGGCAAAGGCGCGACTATCTATATAATTTCCGAGGGTAAAAAACGCCCGGTTAAATCCGGCAAAGATTTGGATGCCCTGCTCTACAACCGCAAACGGATAAAAGCCATCTCGGACGCTGATTTAAACAAGCTGCCAAGTGGCGCTGAAGTAAAAGTAATTTAAACTCATAAAGAGAGTCCGCACCGGGCTCTCTTTTGTCATTCCCGCGAAAGCGGGAATCCAGGAAATGAAT
>CAYILY010000009.1:0-18767 GCA_964364395.1 uncultured Gammaproteobacteria bacterium
ATTGAAGAAGCTACTATTGCCACCGGCCACAACACCATCAACGCCGTCAGCGCGGTTTCCAATTCCCGGCCCGACAACACGCCCGAGGCGATTGTGGAATTACTAAAAAATAAATCCAAATACAAATCTATTCCGGCCGTGGCTATCCATTATCTTTACAAGGCCCCGGGCGAAGTTTTGGAAAAAATAAAAAAACTGGTGGACGACAACGATTTATTGCTGACTTTCCATATGGCGGAAAGCCAAAAGGTTGTGCTGGAAACCTTAGGCCGGCATGGGCTGAAAGAAACCGCGGTCTTAAAAAAATACGGCCTCTTGAATAGCCGGTCTTTAGCCTCGCATGTTTTGCATGTTGATAGCGATGAAATTGCGGAATTGGCCGCGGCTCAAGTGGGCATTGCCCACCTCCCTACCTCGAACGCTATCCACAAAAGCGGCATTTTTAAATATTGGGATTTTGATGCCGCCGGCGGCTTTGCCCGGGTAGCCTTGGGTACGGACAGCGTGGTTTCCAAAAGCCGGCTCGACCTTTTGAGCGAAGCCTACCAAGCGCGCATCACGCACCTTTATAACCGCACCATCAAATTCGGCTCACTATTTAAAATGCTGACTGTCAATGGCGCGCGGGTGTTGCGCCTCCCGGACCGCGGGAAACTGCTCCCGGGCTACAAAGCGGACCTGGCTTTTTGGAAAATCAAAGACCGCGGCTTTATCCCGTATGACGAAAACCATCCTATCACCCTGCTTGGTAATTTAATTACCCACGGCGGCCGCGCGGTGCGCGATTTAATGGTTAACGGCCAATTTGTCATTAAAGACCGCCGCCATGCTTTAGTTAACGAGAGCCAGCTTCTGGCCCAAATACAAAACGCCCACATGGAGATGCGGGGGAGAATACAGTAGCGACCCGAATACTACGAATTACATCCGAATGACACGAATAAAAATTCGGAATATTCGGATGTTCATTCGGGTCATTCGAATCGCTAGTCAGCTTCTTCGGCGACAACTTCAATATCCGGCCACTCGAGCCGGAGTTTTTTTTGGATGCCGAGCTTTAAAGTAATCATGGAGATCGGGCAATTTTCGCAGCTGCCCGAGAGTTTCACATGCACAAACGGATGATTATATGAAACAAAATCAATTTTGCCTTTATGCATGGCAATATAGGGGCGCAATTCCTCAAGCGCGCGCTCGACCGCTGTTTCGATAGTTTCAGACATAAATGCACGTCATCCTGAAACAAGTTCAGGATGACGATTAATTACAAATTAGGCGTGAACTTCACAGCCGCGCTTGCGAGGCCAACTTCGCTGCCCTCTTCATCTTTGCCAAAGACTTCAACTGTGCCCTCTTTGGTGCCTTTGAATTGGTAATCAATAAAAACGCTAAACACGCCGCCTTTGGCCATGGTGAAATTTTCAATCACCACTTTGCCCTCGGCGTTTTTAACGCGCACATAAACTTTATTGCCAAGCACTTCGGCTTGGCCGGCCACCAAAAAAGGCGAAGTTAAAACCGCGTCCGCCGCCGGATTTTCTAAAGTGATGGCGCCAGATGTTTTGGAGCCATCATCAACTGATAAAGGAATACTGTCAGTTTTTAATGACGCGGCCTCGTCACTGCCCTTGGGGCCAGGCAATAAACTGCAACCAGCGCCGAGAAAAACTAAGCTAGCGGCTATTAACAATATACTTTTTTTCAACATATAGATCCATTTATAATTATGAATAAATTACATTAATACTTTGTTTTGTCATTCCGACCGAGGAGTACTCGACGAGTGGAGGAATCCCTTGTCTGTGAATTAATCAAGTATAAGGGATCCCTCGACTCCGCCTGCTGGCTCCGCTCGGGATGACAGCCTAGGCTCTTTCAACATATTCCCCAGTCTCGGTGTTGATCCGCAACATTTCACCCTCTTTGACAAACATCGGGGTTAAAACTTCGAGCCCGGTTTCGAGCTTCACGGTTTTATAAGCATTAGTAGCAGTATCGCCTTTCACGGCCGGCGCGGCTTCAATAACTTTCAAATCCACCTTGGGCGGCAAATTAATATAGACCGGATTGCCTTCCCAGAAAGCAATATCAACTTGCTGGCCTTCACGCAAAAAAGGCAGCTGTTCGCCGGCGATCTCGCGGCTTAAACCAAACTGCTCGTAGGCTTCATCCATAAAGTAAGCGGAATTTTCATCATTATATAAATACTGGCATTTTTTATAAACCAAATCAGCGGCCTCTATTTTGTCGCTGCCGTTAAAAGTCACTTCAATCAAATTATTGTTGGCCAAATGTTTAATCCGGCCGCGCACCACGGCCCGGGCTTGGGCGGTTTTTGAGTGCTGGGCCGAGACTACCAAGTAAGGTTCGTTCTGGTAAACAATAACTAAGCCTTTGCGGATTTGCGCGAGTGTTAACATAGTGAAAAAATATCATATTGCTATTATTATCACAACTTGACATTTGTAAAGAAAAATGCGTATAATATAAGAAATACAATCTTCTTTTACAACTAAATATAGACATTTGGCTGTTTTCTGCTGCCTCCAACCCCCTTGGAATAGCAGAAACCCCGAAACAGCTAAATACAAAAAATAGCAAACCCTACTCCCCACTCTCTCACTCCCTGGAGGTATTCTCATGAAACGTTTAATCATCGCCCTTGCGGCGCTCTGCGCCCTGTTTGTCCCGAACGCCGCTGGCGCTCGGGTGATCAACATCGAGTTGTTCCGCTCGTACCGCGATTTTTCGGGCCGGGAATACTTCAAAAGCAACATCGATACCACCAACTTCCATGCCTCGGACGGAGATACAATCATTGCGGTTGTTGAAGACTGGCCGGGGACACGGGAGTTTGATGGGCTAATAAACTTTAACCCGCCCAAGAACGACGTGGTTTTCGTCAATAATGGCGTAAGTACCATTGAACACACGGCGTACGATTCCACCATTATCGATGAGGGTGTTGTTGTCCTGACTAACGCCCAATTCCAATTTAATGGCAATGTGCGCATCGGCCGGCCGGGTGGTAAACCAGTAAAATTCATTGCCACCGGCATGCGGGCGCACCGCTCCTCATCAGGCGGGACGATAGATAAACGCGCTGGGATCCTGGTGGTTGGTAATCTTGAAGCCTATGGCCTAGAGATTACCGGCTTTGGTGGTGAAAACTACCAAAGTGGCGGTGGCATTATGTTGGCTCGTGGCGCCAAAGCCTTAATTTGCGACAGTAAAACGCGAAATTTAATAGGCATTCGCGCGCCTTTCACAAATGGTAACAACTTGCCGAAAAGCGGCGAAATCACCATCAACACCGTTAGGTGCACCTTCACGGACAGTGTCACGAATTTTTTCATCGACTTGGACGAAGGCGTAACCTACCACGATGAAGGCAGCCAGTTCCACAACAAAGAATCATGGCTGAAACTGGGCAAGTTTCCTCCAAGCTTAAGCGCCAGCCAATACGACACAGCCACCACGACGTACCTCAACACTTATGGGCGCTATACAGCCACCTTTTCCGGGCCAGATATCTACCAGGCTATTGTTGATGATATCCTTGACCCATGGAGACCAATCCCTGGCGACCCAGACTTCATGATAGCGGGTTTTAATTCGCTACAACGGGTTGTGCAACTTAGGATAATCAACCAATCCCCGAAACCCAATTCCGACTTCAATGGCAGCGGCCTGGTGGACTTCGACGATTTCTTCCTGTTTGCTGACGCGTTCGGCAAAACCGCGGCAATTGCTGGCGCCAAGTTCGACTTGAACGGCAATGGCCTGGTGGACTTTGACGATTTCTTCGTCTTTGCCGATGCGTTTGGCCGGCCCGCCGGGAAAAAGGTCGCGGCCAAACCGGTCGTAGCCACACCCGATCAACTGGCGCGCTTGTTGGTAATAGCGCGGCGCAACGGCCAATGGCAGGACGCGGTGCAATTGCTCCTGCCGCGCGAAACTAATACCTGGTTCTACGACCAGCTCGACAGCCGCTTGCCGCAACAGTTCACGCTGGCGCAAAACTTCCCCAATCCTTTCAACCCTTCAACCACCATTTCATACACTCTGCCCGAACCGGCAAATGTCCACCTGGCCATCTATAGCCTTACCGGCCAAATGGTGATGAAATTGGTGTCCGAACCACAATCAGCTGGCCGGTATAATGTGTCTTGGGACGCTGTCGATGATTCGGGTCATCGATTGGCATCTGGAACATATTACTACCGCCTAACCGCCGGGTCTCGCGTTGAGACCAGGCGCATGTTGCTCCTGAAGTAAGCTATATCCACCCACCACGGTGGCCATAGCCAAGACCCCGCTCAAGATATCATCGAGCGGGGTCTGTTTTTTTAGAACAAATTTTAGTTAGGCCGGTAGCACGATTTTTTAACGCCCGGGGTTGGATCAGTAAACACGCTATTAATACATTGCGTACCGTTAGTGAGTGTTTTTGTTATGAAAGTTACGCCAGAACCATATTTAATATCTTTGGTTCCTGAAAAGTTGCAAAAATTTCCTTCATCCGCGCAAAAGGTATAACCCGAGAGGGGTGAAGCCGTTGGTGTGGGTGTGGGAGTTGGCGTCGAGGGCAGAGCATAAGGAGTAACAATGTTGGAATAATAGCAAAACTTTTTAGTTCCCGGCGCAGGATCGCCAAAAACATCATTATTGCATTGTGTTTGCCCGACAAATATTTTTACTGGCGCGAAAGTTGTGCCCGAACCGTATCTGACGGTTCTAGTCCCCGTGAAACTGCATAAATTCCCTTCATCCGCGCAATAGGTGTAGCCACTCGGCGCGGCCGGCCCGGTTGGCAAGGATGGCGATTGAGGTGTTGGCGTTGAACAAGCCTGGGTATTGCAATTTCTAGTCTCGCGAGCTCCCCTGGTTGTGTTGTCCTCAAATAAACATTGTGAACCGCCATTAGCCGGAGACGGGTTATTGCAATTGCGGGTTTGCTGGCCAGTACCGCAAGTTTTACTACACGCACTCCAGTCGCCCCAGCCGCCATCCACCTTAAGCGGCGTGCCATAGGTCAGCATATTGGCATAGGGCACAACTTCATAATCGCTGGCTCCGGGTTTTTTCCATTCCAATTTTATGCCCCAACGGCTGGCATTATTATAAAACCTAACACGCGCGGCATGATTGCCTTGGTATAAATTTATAACTTCTGATTCTTTTTCGTCGAAAGGATGGTTGCCGCCATGGTTGATTACCCCTTGATTATCAATATATAAATCCGAACCATCATCTGATGTTAATCTGAATTTATAATTTCCGGCTGCCGGAACATTTAACACCCCGGTCCAAGTAACGCCAAACCATTCACCATCACTAGTGCCTATCTCGCCCGGCAAATCAACGCGGCTGGAACGGCGCGAAAAATCGATCGATTGCTGGCCCCTAGCCACGGTTACCACAACCGAATAATTTTCCAAATCGCCCAAAGTCTGTAAATATGTGTCTCTCGGCCTTTTAGTATTACGCCATTCTTCCCGCCAACCATTAGCGACCGGGCCCGGGGCAGGCGCTGTTTCGGACGCGGCTTCATTACTACTTATAGCCAAAGTTGCTAAAGTTACAGTTTTTTTCTCTTCAACAACAACTACGCCTTGTTGGCTGTTATCTGGAACAGGATAAGTCGCAACCGTAAACCGGCCCCAATTATCCCAAACCGTCACCACCGGGATAAACGAGCCAGTTTGGGTATAGGCATGCTTAAACTCGAATAAATTCGGATCACAAGCTTTGCTGGTGTCGCCATAATTTTGGCTGGCATTATCACAAATCGGCTTATGATTTTTGAAACTGCCGGATACGATTGTCTTAATGCCGTCATTCCAGTCGATTTCAATTTTGCGCAAAGGCAATTGTTCGCCGTTTTCATTATAAGCGTAAAACTGCAAAGCCACCTCTTTGCCGACCGCGACAGGTTCCGGGTTCCAATCCAGGCTCAAAGCATGGGTTCGCCTGTTGTCGATAATAACATCATTGCCATTGATCGAATAATACCCTAAATACAGTGGTGTAGAACAATCGCCAGACCCGACGACGTTTTTTAATTCTTGGCTAACTACCGCCTGGACTATCGGACACTGGCCAAGCCAGCGGTTGTTGGCTCGTGAAGCCAAATCTAATTCGCCTTCACTGCCTATAATGGCATTATCAGCCACATAATTAGATTCAATTTCGTCCCATTTCCAAATATTGTAAACTTTGGCAAACAGCTGGTGCAAATAATTCACTGCCCGCTTTAGGCTCTTGGCTGTGTCGTCTTCGTCATCCTGGATAAGCGGGGCGCCATTCTGAACCGGCGGAACAATACACCTGTCATTGGCTGGACAAGAATACGGGCTGCCAGCGCGCACTTGATTGCGGGCCGCCTCCACGTAGAGCGGCTGTTTGCCGGGCTCTAAAATTTTCAGTTCTTTTTGTGGATCGTTTTCGTCCGGCGCTTCTTCGTCTTTGCGGGAATCCCATTCTTGCGGCAAATAAATTGTCGGGGCCGGCGGCGTAATGGCGCCAAACGGCGCTTTATCTTGATTAAAAGTATAATTCAAGCCAAACCCATTTTTAAGTGTCAACTGTTCACTGCCATCATTGAACAAGCCGCCGGCAATATCCGGAGTAACACTTTTCTGGTTAATCCGGCCGGTCCAAGCCTTGTTCTCGCCCGACTGGTTAACCGCAGCCACAGTGGTGCACCATTCGCGCAATTGTAAATTAATACCCATAATCATCCAACCTTCTTTACTAGTAGCGTCACATAATCCGCCCTCGATTCCTAAAAATTGGTATGGCCTATAACCATGTTCGCGCCAACCCGAAACGCCATTACCATTAGCATCAGCAAAACGGGCGCGCAAAGCAAAAAGATTAGTTTCGCCAATATTATCGCTGCCGCAAGTAACGCTCCCATCTAATATAAAAGGCATAAATTTGTCCCATGAATAAACGCCATTAAAATCACATTCTTCTTTTCCGTTGCCGCCACACCACAAAGCCGTCCAGCGATCGGAAGTCTCGGGCGAACTTGATGTACTTTTGGCAAAACCATCGCGCCGTAAAATAATCTCATCATTGGTGCCGGGCCAATCACCAGCCTGATGTTCGTCAACTGTCAAAACAATCGACTCAATATCATACTCGGTTAAATTTGCCAGTGGTAAATTACTGGATGCATCATCAACACCCTTAACTTTAAACTGCTTCAAACCGCTATTATTTTCCCAGCCGCCCGGTATTTTTTCCCCCCCATCAAAAACACTATCAGCAATACCACCAACAAACAAACCCGGTATGCCCCCAAGGGCAAAACCCACGGCGCTTTTCCAAAAACTTATACCCTTATCAACTAATCTCCATAAAGGATAATCATTGCCGGTTTTTACAAAATTACTTCCAAAATCATTAACTCGAATTAGGTAATTATTTTTTTCGGTTTTAATCGGCACTAAGCCATTGCTGTTAATTTTATTGCCCCGCGCCTGCAAGCAATAATACTGCGGCCCGGCCGAGGTAAAACCGGCTTCAGGATGGTTATCAAAAATATTACTGCTGTTTTGCACCACATCAATCGGCCACCAAGCCAAACACACCGGCTGGCCGTTCGGGTCGCGGGTTTCTTCGTCCCACTCTACACAATAACCCTGCCAGCCGGTTAAATCTGTAATTGATTTTATATCATCCGGAAATGGCCGCGAAGTATTGGTATTATAATATCTGGACAAACCTTCAGTCGTGGCGACTTTTTTATAAGAACACTGGCAAGTTTCGCCGGGCTCGCATTTATTTATACTCTCCAAATGGCGCGTGGCGTCATTATATAAAAACTTGCCGGTCCGCTGGTCAACATCAATATAGTCGCTGGCAAATGGTGCATCTTCTTCCGGGAAACTGCGACAGCTTAAACCGGCTAAGGCCGGAATCAGGTTGGCTGGTTCATTGTTGTAGGCCAATTGAACATTGCCATCGATATTAGTTTCTTTTAGCAATTCCAGTGGATATTGGTTGGGCGCGGAATAACCGGAATAATCCCAACCGCCATTAAATAAGTTTAAATTTTCATAAAAATCAATTTGCGTATGCGAGCCAGACTGACGAGCTAAGTCTTGGCGGTTACGGCTTTGGTATTTATCAATGTTAAAACTTTGAATTGGCCCAGGATAATAAGCGGTTAACCGGCCGGAATCTTGAGCCGCGCCCAAATAAACCGACGGATAGTTGATCGACCATTTAATACACTGCCCGCTCTCTTTATCATATGCCTCACAGCCAACCCATTTAGTACATTCCCCATTAAATCCTAATTCCTGGCAGCGACCCAGATTATAAACCACAGTACGTTTGGAGCGAGACTTTAGATCATTTACTTCTGAGGTAGTGGTAGGCGCCAGCCACTCGGCGCATTGGCGTGTGGCTTTAACTGATAATAACTTTTCCTGCGGCGAAAATAATTTATTCTCTGGAATATCACCGCCAGCATAATTTTCTGTAAAATTAACACAACCCGAACTTATGCCGTCTCCTGCCTTGCAATTACCTTCTTCCACGGTGTTTTGACGCATAAACAAAGCCGAACTCGCGCCTTCGGTTAAATCCGGGTCAGTTGGCACATAAGCCGCGCAGCTCGACTGCTCCGGCGGGCACTGGGCCACATACCAAGTAGCCGGATCGCCAGTGCGGCCGGCATAGCATAAATCGGCTGTTTGCTGGCCGGTGGCTGGATTAATTTTCACAAAATTATTTTTATTAGCATCCCAAGCGCACAACTTTTTGCCCGGATCGCGAAAAGTATGGGTTTCGCCCTGGTCATTGGTGAAATTCTGGCAGCCCAAGCCTTCGGCTTTGCACAAGCTCCCCTGCTTGAAAGTGTCCGGATCAATAATGCGATAGGTGACGCTCGGCCAAGCCGTGGGTTTACTGGTATCATTCGGCACGCCCAAAGCTGTACAGCCCGCCGTTGCGGCCGGGCGCAAATTCTCCGGCTTGATAATGCGGTAAATCAAATCATCAGCCGCCACGGTGTAATCATCCAAGCTTTCACTATTCTCGGTATTAAAGCTTTCCGGGCCCGCGGAGTTGGAATTCTGCGTATCAATCACGGCGCGGCAATAAGCACTGTCATCGCTGAACAGCTTGGCAAATCTTGAAACATAAAAAGTGTTATTATTGTCGTCTTTAAAAACCTCACAGCGGCTGTAAAGCGCCGGGGCCGGGGTTAAGGCGGTGTTATAACAAGCATCCGGCTGTTGGCCGCCCTTGGCTTTAGGCTGGGTTGACTGGGTGATATAAAATTGCGTGGGGCTGGAAATCAGTTCGATATTATCAACATAAACCGCGCCCGTGCTTTCGAATACTAAAATATAAACCGGCGAGGCGGTGTTCAAATTAAATTCTACCGGCCCCAGCGTGTATTCTTCCCAATCACCGGTCAAGCCCAAGCCGGAAGTAAAATCAACATGCCGCGTTTCGGCACCATAAGAATTAGCAAACTCAAAAAAGTCAGCTATATCAACAATATTATTCCGGTTAATATCATAACGGCTAAACCGGCCCGTGGCGCTTTGGCCGTAAGCGGCCTGGAAAGCATAAAAATCCGCTTCATTAATTTGCCCATCATCATTAAAATCCGCTTCTGGCCGGCCTTCATATAAACTGATTTTAGTGATCTGGCCATCGCCCGATTTTTTAGCGATAAAATTAAGCAAAAACGCGCTGTCTGTGGTGCCGCGGATATTGCTGGTGACTACGCGCGAATCATTACCCGAGAGGCGCATGGAATTTTTCCCGGCAATCACTGATTCCGGGCTGACATTAGCGCTTTGGTTATTCAGCTGCGACCAGCCATGGTTGCTGACATTCTCAAAATTGCTGTAAAGCAGGCGGGTAGCCACATTCGCGCGCGCGCCTTTATACTGCCTACAACCGGCATTGGCGCTGGAACATTGTTTTGATTCCTTGGGCAATAAATACCAAGTCTCGCCATCGCGGCTGCGCCGGAAAGCCGCGCACTCGCCAGAAGCGGTAACAATTTTTGCAACATCGCGCTTAAACTCTCGGCCGGTTTCGTCTAAGAACACACGGCAGTTGGGGTTGGCCTCGCCCGGCGCGCAATCAGCAGCCGAGCCGCCGCAAACCGCGCTAACGGAATTCTCGGTGCTGTTCTGCGAAAAATTATTGCACGGCGCGCCAGTGCCTTCTTCGGCCAAGAGGCGCCAGGATTTTAACTGGAACCCGGCTGTATCCGTGCCTTCCCAAGTATAAAAAGTTGCGGCGCTTTCATTAGTGTCCAAAACACAGCTCCGCGCTTGGCTAAAATACGAACGCTGTTCCGCGCCGCGCTCTGTGCTCAAATTAGTAAATTCTTCACAGCCAACTTCCGCGGCCGGGCAGGCTTTGGCATATTTGGCGATAAAACTTTTTGCCTCCGGGTCGGCATTGCCTTCAAACGGAGTAGGCATGGCTAAATACGAATCCAAACCCACGCAGGCGGCCGAACATAACCCAGCGGCAGCTAAGCGCGCCACCTTGCCCTCTCCCCCGCTTACAGATGTATATTTGCGAGCCGAAGCTTCTTCGGCGCTGCACTCGCGCGCGCTGGCAAAAACTAATTTGCGATTTTCGGCATACGGCTTATAAACCGTGGCCGGGCTAGCAATATTGCGCGACGCCGCGGGCGAAGTGTTCAACACTTCCACGCCGGATACGCGGTTCGCGGCCATGGCCGCCTGGGCGCGCTGGCCATCAACAAAGCTAATCTCTTCCAGCTGGGCGCGGGTAAAGCCTTGGCTAGTAAATTCCACTGTCACACTATCACCGCCTTGATTAAAAAAGGTCGCCGCATAACGCCCACTCGATCCAGATGGCAATTCTAAAATTAAACTATTATCCCGAACAACCGAAAAAGATACATTCACTAAACCATTTCCTGATACAGTGGCATTTAAAGCCTCAGTGCCGTCGGCATTAAAAGATAAAGTGTAATAAGTATAGCGCCGCACTTTCACGGTTTCCCGCGCCGCGGTAGAACGGATTAAATTAGTGCCCGGCTCCAGCGGAATAATTTCGCGGCTGCCGGCATCTTCCGCCCTACAAGCCGGCGCTAAATTGGTCAAATAAATCTGCTTGTCAGCGCCAGATTGCCAGGCTGTGCCGCTCCCCTCCCTCGAAAACCAAGCGCACCCGGCATTCACCTGCGTACAACCGTTTTTATTTATATCACTGCCCAAAATGCCAGTGGTATTGCCCTGGCCAATAGTGGTACCATCAGCGCGGCGCAAAACCTGGCAAGTGGCATATTGCTTGTCGCAACTTTCGCCCTGCAGTTTCCAAACAGCCCGCTCGCGCGTGCAGTAGCCAAACGCCTCGCAATTGCCGCTCGAATCTTCTTTGATACAACTTTGCAAATCAACGCACCAAGCGCGTCGGCTTGATGATTTTTCGGTTTCCGGCACATTGGCAAAACCTTCAGCCCGGCAGTATTGTTGGGGCAAAGCCAATACCCATTTTGGATCAACTAATTTAATCAGGCTAGATTCATCTCTGCCACAACCGTCATTTACACCATCAAAACAACTAATAACATGTGCTAGTGGTTTGGTTGACTTGCTGTGCTCCAGCCTGGCGGCGGCAATTTCCCAGCCAATCGGAAGCACTCGCAAAAAACGCAGCTTGCGCAAATTGGCCAAAGATAAAGTTGGCTTATTTGGATCGTGAATTTGTGGAAAAGGCATATTGCCATCCAACAATCCCCTGTCTAAAGCCTGCTGCACGGTTAAACCTTGCTGGATGGCTTGTTGCAGGCCATCATTAAGCAAACAATTATACGGCGTCTGGTATTCCGCCGGCGGGCAAGAGATCATGTCGCTTAATAAATCAATTTCCCCAGTAGTGCTTATCGCAGCCGCGCGCTGGGGAGAAAATACGTCAAACGAGGCCAGCAAAGCCTTAACCGATCCAGCCGCGCCGGATAAATCGCCGCTGTCCGGGCTGTTGTTTCCGGTTTTGCGAAACGGATAATAGCCACTGGCTAATTTTTGCAGAAGAGTCTGAGTTAAAGTATTGGTAAAAACCGCAAAAGTATCCACCCAAATACTTTCCGTGCGCGGCGGATTAGCAGCCGCTTTTTTAAGTGATTCTCTCTGAGCCTCAACAATCAATTCCCTAGGGGTTGTGGGGTTCTTGGTAATTAAATCTTCCAAAGCCTTTGTATCTTGCGGTTGGTTGCGGCGGATCAATTCCGCGGCTTCAAATCGCTCTTTGGCTAATTTCGCCTCTTCAACAATGGCTATACTGGAAGAAACCGGGTTTTTGCCTGGTTCAAAAGTAACAGCCACATCTTTCAAAAAATCTTTACCTTTAGCGTTTTCCGCAAAATTACCTGTTATATCAGATAACTTACATCTTTGCTTGGCAAATTTATTCTGGGAATATTGCTTATCTTTTAGCGATTTTGATATGCCAATATTAATAGCCAACTTATCTTTTAAATTAACTGGTTCGCATAAATCAACCGGCCAACCCTCAGATAATTTAACCAAAAAATCGCCGGCCGCTTGGTCGCCTGATTCGCGCAAAAATTTTCCTGGATCACTAAACAGGAGCGGCTTCTGCCCTTTGCCGCCAGCGGCGACCCATTTTGCCGTATCTTGGGCAAATTTATAAGTAACGCCCCGAATAGCGGTTTGAAAAGCGCGTGAAGCATATTTATCATAAAGCGCGTCTATTTTTTTTGTAACTTTTGTCCAAATAGCCTGTTTTTCTGCTGGTACGCTAGTCATCTCCGCCGTAAGTTGTGGAACACCAGGTTGTGCCTTAGCTTTTTCTATGTTGCCATTCAATAAAAAAAACATAGCCACCAGAATAACACTGGTTGTAAAAATATTTTTAGTTTTATTTTTTTGTTTTTTTGGCATGGCTTATTGGCCTTCCGCTGGTTGTGGTTGTTTCATTACTTCTTGGACAAGATTTTGCAAATCATCGTCCGATACTCCTTGCAATTGTTCTTCGGTGGCACCGCCTTGTTTTAATAATTCGCGGATTTCATCCGGGGTTAAACTTTCCGCATCTTCCGCGCTTAACTCGCCAGCCAGGCCGGAATCAGTGTTGCCAGCAACATCCGCCGCAAAATCAGTTGGTGCTAATGGATCGCTGGCGCCGCAATTTTTTCCTTTAGGGCAATTCGGGTCAGTGCTGGATTTTATTTCTTCGCTATCGCTTATGCCGTCAGAATCCGAATCCGCTAAATACGGCGAAGTGCCGTGAGTGTTTAATTCCGCCCAATCCGATAAGCCGTCAGTATCGGTGTCCGTAATTTTCTGTTTAGTTTCTTCGAGCAGCGCTTCGCCCGAGGCGGCGCTATCCGCGCCATCGGTATTAAAAGTCAAATGCAGATTATTCGAAATCCGGATAAAGCCAAAAACAACCGCTGTTAAGGCAAAAATACTAAAGCCGATTTTTATGAGCTTATCCATAAACCCTACGAATTACGAATCAAGAACGAATATACGAATGAAACAATTGAGCCTGTTTTGTCATTCCCGCGCAAGCGGGAATCCAGGAGTCAAGCGCGCCTAAACCCTGGATCCCGCATCAAGTGCGGGATGACATCGTAGATTTATTATATCAGAAAACAATACTGATGGTCTAGTCATTTTGACAGAATTTCAGAAAGTTTAACCCACTGCCCGATTGATAGCTCCTGCGCCCTGGCCTGAATATTAATCTTTAGACTGGAGAGAAGCTCTTTTACCTCAACGGTTGAGAGCTTTAAACCAGCCATTAAGTTATTATGAAGCTGTTTGCGCGGCGAGGAGAACCCAATGTGTAAAACGCGCCAAAACTTAGGCAAATCAGGTATCCGATGCGGTGTTTTTGCTTGAATATTATCAATTAATAGCAAACAAGAATCAACTTTGGGTGCCGGATAAAAAGCTTTAGCCGGCACTGTGGCTACTATACTGGGCTGGCCGTATAACTGGGCGCAAATAGCTAATAAGTTGAGCCTGCCGGGCTGGGCGCAGACCCTTTCCCCGACTTCTTTCTGTACCATGACCAGCATGCTGCCTGGCTTGGCAACAGCATCACTGGTAAACTTTTTAATAATCTTGGCCGTCAGGCTGTAAGGTATGTTGGCGACTATGCGGTAGGGCTGGGGATAATCTTCAAACTTAATAATATCATCATTAACCAGGACTAACGCGTCCTCGCCCTTAAAACGTTTTTTCAGATAAGAAAAAATCTGCCGGTCTTTTTCCACGGCTATGACTTTGGCGCCGGCCCCCAAAAGCTCGGCCGTTAAAACGCCCAAGCCCGGGCCGATTTCTAAAATATTTTCGCCCGGCTTTATAGCCGCGGCCTCGATTATGGTTTGCAAAACCATGTCATCCACTAAAAAATTCTGCCCGTTGAGGGAGGATGGCTTTATGCCGTAATTATTAATAATTTCCTTAATTATCGTGATGTTCGACAAATTCATAATTTAGTGTCATTGCGAGGGAGTACTCGACCGAAGCAATCTTGACAACGCATTTTATGTCATTCTGGAGCCCGCCGATTCGGCGGGCGATAGAATCCATACGTGAAAATCAAACTGGATTCTATCGCTTCGGGAGTACCCTCGCTCCAGAATGACGGGTACTTTTGCCAAGGACGTAAGTACTAAACCTACCTCACTTTCACTGGTTCATACTTAACTAAAGAATACAGTAAAGCCATTAAGGCCGCGATCACAAACATGGCCGCGAAGGAGTTGGGCAAAAATTCCAAAGCCACGAGCGAAATTAAAATCGCCAAAATCTTGCCCACCACCAGCGACATCTCAAAAAACACCACGGTCTTCATTACCGAAGTTTCGCTGGCATGGTCATATGTCATGGCCATCATGGGCACTACTACCACGTCTTTGGTGATGCGCGATAAAGTATCCACTAAAAAAACCGCCAGCGGCCCGGTCGCTAAAAGGCGCAGCCACCAAGCCGCGGAATAAAATATTGACCCGATTTTGAGTAACGATCGGCGGTGGCTGCTGTCGCCATCGGTCATGCGCCCGACATAAAGCAAAACCAATGTCGTCACCAACGTGGCCACAGCCACCAGCGAACCGACTGATAAAAAATCTTTCAACACAGTGAAAATAAACACCGGCCAAATCACCAACACAATCAGCTCTTCGCCAAAACCCAAAAAACCAAAAAAATTCCGGCGATTTTCGGCATAGCCCAAGCGGCGATAAGCGTGCCAATACGAAAACGGTTTGGGCTGGAATTTTTCCGGCGTCGTCACCATGGGCAAATTGGAAGCTAAAATTAAAATACTAACCGCCACAAACAAAGTAGCCCAGCCCCAATTTTCCACCACCAGCCCGCCAATTAAAGGCGCAATAATAGCTACTAAAGACGTGATTAATAATAAATTACCCACTTCCCGGCCGCGTTCGTCGCTCCGGCCAAAGCGGGCAAAATCGGCGTGGTAAGCCGGCCAATAAAAAACTTTTTGCAAAACCAAAGCCGCGATGGCCAAATAAATAAACTCCCGCCCCGTGGGGATCAAATACAAAAACGCGTAATAACCGATTAAAAACGGGCTGGCCAAATACATGGCTTTTTCGTAGCCAAAATTGCGCGCGAACTTGGCGCCCAAGGGCACCAGCAGAAAATAAGCCACATACACGGCCAAGAAAAAATACAAAATCTGCACCAGGCTAAAACCCTGCACATATAAATAAATCGGCTCAAAAATCGCCACCATGGCCGTGGCCAAGGTGATTATTAAGTTAGAAGCGAACAGTTCCGAGACTTGCCGCGATAGTTTGGCGGCCACAAAATTTTTAAACATAGGCTTGGTGTCATTCCGATCGCCCCGCCGTACTCGGCGGGGCGTGGAGGAATCCCTTATATATGTATTATTCTCGTACAAGGGATCCCTCGGCAAGCTCGGGATGACAAAAATATTACTAAATACTTATGACTCCTTGTCGTATGATAGTAATTTTATTATCACATACTTTTACAATCGTGGAAACCGGCCGCTGGGGTAATTCGCCAATATCAATAATACGGCCAACTCGATTACTAGCCTCGCCCAAAGAAGTGCGAACCTCACTCAAAGAATAGCAATTATTACCCCCGGCTTTGTTGGCTGATGTGGAAACAATCGGCCCGCCGAGTCGGCGGGCCAGAGCGCGGGCCTCTTTTTGATCTGGCACGCGGATAGCCACTCCCCCATCTTGAATAACGGCCGGCGCTAAGCCCGATTTTTTTACGGGTAATACTAATGTTAATGGCCCGGGCCAATATTTTTCCGCCAGCTCGGCGGCTTGGCCGGATAATTCACACCACTCCCGAACCATAGCAATATCCGCGGCAATGAGCGGCAAAGATTTGGTTTCAACGCGGCCTTTAATAACAAAAATCTGTGCCACAGCTTCGGCTGAGCGCGCGTCACAGCCAAGGGCATAAGCCGTATCTGTCGGGTAAATAAAAATGTCCGTCATTTGATGACAAAATTAATTAGCTTAGCTGGCACAAAAATTTGTTTCACTATCTGCTTACCTTCTAAATATTTGCTTACTTTTTCATCCGACTTAGCCAAATCTGCTATCACCTTCTCATTGACATCTGGCGCCGCGCCGACTTGGGCGCGCACTTTGCCATTGATTTGCACAATATAAGTCACCATCTCATCTTGTAATAATGATTCATCGTATTTCGGCCAAGTTTCTTTTTCCATCAATTCTTTGTGCCCCAACTTTTCCCAAAGTTCATTGGCCAGATGCGGGGCAAATGGCGATAGTACTTTCAAAAACATCTCCAAATATTCTTGGCTAATTTCCCCAACCTTGTAAACCGCGTTCACAAAAATCATCATCTGCGACACCGCGGTATTAAAGTTAAATGTTTCGATATCATTCCCCACTTTTTTGATTAACTTATGCAATTCTCGTTCAACCGTACTTTTTGGATTTTGGATTTTGACATTTGTTTGGATTTTGGATTTTGACATTTGTAATTTCGGCATCTCCCAAACTCTATCCAAAAACCTCCGCACGCCCACCATGCCATTCGTATCCCAAGGCTTAGCGTCTTCTAAGGGGCCCATAAACATTTCATACATGCGCATGGTATCGGCCCCGAATTTTTCGACTACTTCGTCCGGGTTTATAACATTGCCCCGCGATTTGGACATCTTTTGCCCGTCTGGGCCAAGAATTAACCCTTGATTGCGCAACTGCAAAAATGGCTCCTCGAATTCCAGATAACCCAAATCGCGCAAAGCCATGGCAATAAACCGCGCATACATTAAATGCATAACCGCGTGTTCAGCCCCGCCGACATAAGTATCGACCGGCAGCCAGGCGTTAATTTTATCTTTACTGGCGAACTCCTTTTCATTTTTCGGATCAGTATAGCGCAACCAATACCACGATGAATCCACGAATGTATCCATGGTATCGCTTTCTCGACGCGCGTCTTTACCACATTTAGGGCATTTAACTTTATGGAATGATTCCGAACGCTGGAGGGGCGACTCCCCGGTCGGCCGGAAATCCACATCAGTCGGCAATTCCACGGGCAAATCTTTTTCAAGCACTGCTTGCTCCCCACAATCATCACAGTAAATAATCGGAATCGGAGCGCCCCAGTAACGCTGGCGCGAAATAAGCCAGTCGCGCAATTTATATTGGATAGTTTTTTTACCGCCGACCTTGGCCGTAATTTTCCACTTAGCTTCTTCGCTGTCCATGCCGTCAAACTCTCCAGAGTTAATTAATTTGCCAACTCCAATAGACGGTAACGATTCGCCAGTGCTAATGACTTCACGAATTTCTAAACCAAATTTCTTGGCAAACTCGAAATCCCGCTCATCATGGGCCGGCACGGCCATAACCGCGCCCGTGCCATAGCCAGCTAAAACATAATCCGCCACCCAAACTGGAATTTTTTCTTGGTTAGCGGGATTGGTGGCATAGACACCGGAAAACACACCAGTCTTTTTCGGTTCCGCGGTTTTGTCATTCTTGGCGCGTTCAGCTAAAGCTTTCTTTGTATAATCTTTTACTTCCGCGCTCGCTTGCCAGCCGACCTCAACCCACTTTTGCGCCAGCTCCGGCGAAATCGCCATAAAGGTAGCGCCAAAAATTGTGTCCGGCCGGGTGGTAAAAATTTCTACAGAATGTTTGCCGTCCTCCTGGCCTGGAATCTCAACCAAAGAAAAAATAATACTGGCGCCCTCGCTTTTGCCAATCCAATTACGTTGCACGGTTTTAATCGGTTCCGGCCAATCTAGTGATTCCAGATTGTTAAGCAATCTTTCCGGATATGATGCTTTCTTCTTTTTCTTGTAACTCGAAACTTGTAACTCGAAACTTTCTCCCGTAATCTTAAAAAACCACTGCTCCAAATTTTTCTGGACAACCGCCGTGCCGCAGCGCTCGCATTTGCCGTCCACCACCTGCTCATTAGCCAGCACGGTTTGGCAAGAGGGGCACCAATTCACGGGCGCGGCTTTTTTATAGGCCAAACCAGCTTTATATAATTGCAAAAACAGCCATTGCGTCCATTTGTAATATTCCGGGGCTGACGTGTTTACTTCGCGCGACCAATCATAGCTAAAACCCAGTGATTTAATTTGGCGCGTGAATGTTTTAATATTACTGGCCGTACTCTCGGCCGGGTGCACGCCGTTCTTGATGGCATAATTCTCGGCCGGCAAGCCAAACGCGTCCCAGCCCATGGGGTGCAAAACTTGATAGCCATTCATCC
>CAYILY010000010.1:0-16262 GCA_964364395.1 uncultured Gammaproteobacteria bacterium
GGTTGATCTGCGGGATATTGCGGTCACAGACGCTGACAGTGGCTTCGGTCTCGGACTCAATTAGAGCCGAGTTTTCATACAACACCGGCGCCAAGGCATGGGGCGACTTCAGTGCCCCATCTTTGGTCAAAACCGCTTCTTCAGCGGCCAGCAATTCGAAGTTGATGTCGCGAGCCACATCGGAAATACCGGCCTGTTCCCGCGCCATCTGCCTGGTCATGTCCAAACCACTGTACGGCAGAACAGTAAATCCAGCTTCCGGCGTGGGCTGCTCATGGCCAAAATCATTCTGCCAGCAGGAATCGAAAACCCGCATGGCCATATTGACCGGCCAATCAGCGGCTTGCCGAAAGCGCTTGCGCGCAAAGGCCAGCGCACTGCCGATGAATCCACCCGCTCCTACTACTACCAAGGGTGGAAGCTGTTGCTCATGATCACTCATTACTCAACCTCCTGTGGTTAAGAGCATGTTGGTGATAGGAGTTATATCTCCATTCAAAACTGGGGTCAGGCTGTGTTCGTCCCGGCTGGCCAAATTTATAATCCTGGCCTCCAGCTCGGGGTTAAGGGTGAAAGTTTCGGATGGCACCAAAGCTTGGCGCACTTTTTTCATGAGCGCCAGGTCGGTGTATTCCACTCGCACCGGCACCAGCGGGGCAATTGACACTTCCTGCCCGTCAGGGCTGGCAGTGAAAATAATCTGCCCCAGCGATAAGGCCGCGCCGCTCTGCAAAATTTGCGCTTCGCCGCCAAAGGCAATATTCGCCACTGGGCGCGAAGGCAAAGCCATAACCAAACGGCGGCCTTTTTGGCGCCGGCGCAACACGCGGATGCACTCGTACACCGCCACTAGGAAAAGCAGAACGCACGCTAAGGCTCCCAAAAGAAGCCAGGCGCCGGCCTCCCAGACAAAAGGCGGTTTTTCCACAGCCACTTTGACAGCCTCGCCCTCGCTTAAGAGCGGAACAAGATTGCCAACCGGCTGGATTTTGACCGTGTATTCGCGCTGCCAGACATCAAACCAGTTAGACGGCAGCTCGTTGCGGCTGTTTTCAAAAAAACGAAACCGCGCCGCACTGCCATTCTTCAAGGCGAGCTGGTCGCGCGTAAGCCTAACCCAGTCTCCATTGTCCACGCTTGCCTCTAGGACAAGCTGTTCGCTGGAATCCACCAAATCATTGGTGGCCAAATCGATCTGGAAATCCGCCTGCTCTGGCCCAGACAGGTCAAAGCTAAAAGGCCCCAGAACTTTTGGATTGTCTTCGCTCGGAGCACCGATGCGATAGGCATTGACCGGGGTATTAACCCAGCCATAGCGCCCTTCGATCCGCTTCTGCAATTCCATCACTATGGGCAAAACATCGTCCCAGGAGTCAGCCAGCCGCGTGTTGGCAAAGCCGCTAGGCAATAAACCGGCCACTTGGCCGGAATAACGGGGCAAGCCGCCCACTTCGACAATGTCGATATGCAGACGATCCCGGTATTGAGCCGGGATATCGCTTAGCGCGGATTGGATTTCCCACTTGACGTCTTCGTCGTCTTGTTCCGGCGGAGGTTCATGATGCCCGTCAGTAATCAAGATGATCGAGGCCACATGCCCCTGCTGGATAAGCGGGAGCACGTCGCTAATCATAGCCGCCAAAGCCGCGGTGCAATTTGTGAAAAGAGAATCTTGCTTGTAAGGCTTGAACTCTTTCCAGTTGTTTAGCACCGTGACACGACCGGCGTCCGACGAACCGGTGTTATGCCGGTAGACCTTGGACCCCATGGTATAAAGCGACAGCAGATTGTCTCCGCTGATATGGCTCACCATGGAATCCAACATGCTGGCCTGCTTGGCAATGGCCAGTGCGGTCATAGACGCCGAAGCATCTGTCCCCATGGCCAAAATCGACTTGCCTTTGGGACTAGACCAGCCAACCACTTTCGCGGCAGCGGGCGCGGGAGCACTAGGGCGGACGTTCTCTGCCTCGCGCTTTGCCTCCCAATCAGCGCCAATGCTATCGATAGCTTCGCGCTCGGCTTTGGCTTCATAGTAGTGATAGCCGCCAATGACGGCTAAGCCTAGTATGAGAAAGCCAAAAAGCGCCTTCATCGCTGACATGTCCTGCCTCCTCTCGTGAGGTGTAGGGTTTTGTAGGTAATTACTTTAATTTTTATTGAATTTTCAATGTCCTATTTCACTTTATTTTGATAGACAATCTTACTATAAAAACAGTTTTTTGTCAATGATTTTAAAAAAAGTAAAAAAATACCCCCACATTGCAAAACATCGCAATGTGGGGGAGCTAAAATGTGCGTGAGGAATTGTGATCAGCCAGCCGAGGCCAGAGGCACGGTTCCCAGCCGTTCCTTGTCCTCGTCCGGACCGCCAGACGGCGTTTCGGCAGCTGGCGAAGCATGGCCGTTGAGGTCAGGATTCGACTCTTGGTCATCGGGCTCTTCGGCGAAGCGGATAGAGAGCTTTTTGGGCTCCCCTGCCTCGTCGGAGAAAATCCTCTTGAGGCGCGACTGCTCCCGCGCCACATCGGCCAGCGAGAGCAGGGACGGGGAGCCACTTTGGAGGTTTCCGCCCAAGAGCTTCTGGGCCTCCAAAAAGATGGCCATGCGCACCGGATCTTGGTGATACGCCTTGACTAGCTGGTCGAGGAGCGGAGACGCATCTTGCAGGCCGGTGATAAAGGCCTGCACCGGGCCGCAGGCGGCCTGGCGCACCCGTTCGCGGGCTTCGGTTTCAAGCCGCTTGGCTTGTTCCTTGAACTCGCGCTTGGCCTTGTTCATGGCCGCGGTTTCTTCGGCCGCGGTTTCAGCCGGCAGATTGGCAGCCTTGATGTCAGCCGCGATCTTGGCGAAATCCGCCTCGCTCGCCACCGCCTGGCGGCGCGTTTCGAACACCGAACGGTGGTTAGCGACGCGCTGTTCTTCAGCCGCCCGCGCTTGCCTGGCGCGTTCTTCTTCCTGCCGCAGATACTCGGGCGGCCGGACATCAGCCAGGGCGAACGATAAGCACGCCAGCACACCAGTGGCGCCAGAAGCCGCCAAAGCCTGGGCAAGCCGCGCTTGCCACTCGATGTCATCCTGCAAATCCGCGGCCATGATGGTCTCATAGTCACGGCTGGGCAGAGCCTCGGCGCAGAGCGCGGCGATCTTGCTGGTCAGAGCCAGCCAGGCCACCCCCACTCCGATCCGGACAAGCTCCAGGACGTTCTCCACCTGGCAGCGGATAGTGAAAATAAAACCGAGTTCCACCTCACTGTTCTTGGCCGCGTGATGCGCCTTGATGGGCACCACGATATTAGCCATGATGGGCCCGGTGTAAACCAGGGCCGAGAGCCGCTGGGTGAACCAGCTGGCAGGGCCGGTGCGCAATACCGCGCCGTCAAAGACAGCCACGGCTTGCGTGCCGGCGTTGATGGAAAAAAAGTTCCTGATTCCCCCCAAGAGAGCGGCGCTGCCCGCGGCCAGGGCCAGAAGATCCCAACCCCAGTGAAAAGCCCAGCCGCTGCTGCCCGCCTCCTTGAACGCGTTCTGGATCAGAACGACCAGGCCATAAGCCAAAGCCGCGAGAATAGCCAGAACGCCGCCGGCCATATACTTCACACCCGACAACGAACGCCGGGGCGAAGACGCGACCAAGGTGTAGCCAAGGGAGGTATCGCCGCCCAAGGCCGCAATGGCCGCTTCTTTGACCAAACCCTCCTGTTGGCGGAGTTCGGTCGTGCGCAGGTTCTTTTCCACGGTTTTCCTCCTTTAGGAAAGTGGAAGTGGAATGAAAACTACCTGACAAGCCTAGAAACTTTAAAACTTACAAAAATAATCATTCCCCCTTTCAAAATATAGATAAGGTTGGGCGTGATGTTTGTTAAATAGCAGCTTATATTTATACATATTATTTATATTTTGTCAATCAAATTTTTATTGACAAAATAGATAAAATATGGTAAGTTATCTTGAATACCAAAAAACCACCTTAAAAACCCATAAAAATAAGGAGTTTTAGCCATGCTAAGCGGCAAGGATATTCGCAATCGCGGCTTGGCGGCTAGTGTTCCGGCTAATGAGCCGAACCCTGCACCGCCACAAAGCCAAATTTCCCAGCAACAGCCTCTGGCACCGGTTCAACCGGTTGCGTTTCAGGTTGAAACCGAGAGCGAAAAAAAGCCCTGGTGGGCTTATGTCCTCGCTTTCCTTTTCCCGATCCTCATCCTGGCCCTCCTGGCCATACCGCTTGTCGGCTTGGCCTCGGAATCAGCTTGGGGGCATAGCATCACCTTTGGTCTGTTTGTAGTTGCCTGCATTTTGACGGGCCGCGAACAAATCGAAGGGCGCACTCGCGTTGTTGCCACAAAAATCATCGCCCGCTGGTGGGCTATTAAGCTCATCTTTGCGGTATGGTGGCTTTGCACTCTCATCATCAGCCTAAGCTGAAAGGAGCTAGTCATGAACCAAGCACTGCAGCAGCAAGGGGCTGGTGGAAAAAAACAGCCCCATCAGCAAAATCGCAACAACAGGGGCGGCGGCGGCTTACCTCTTGGCAAGCTGGACGATAAGGCAGTCCTAGCCCGTTTGGCCCGCCAAGACCGCATCGAAGATGAGGATCGGGCTGCGGCTACCAAGAAGACCGAAGAAGAAAAGCTGGCGGCGGAAAAAGAAAAGGCCGCTGAAAAGGCCAAGACTGCGGCCGAAAAAGCCGCGGAAGAGGCAAAAAAAATCCGCGACGCGTTTGCCAAGGTCTATGGCGCTGTCAGCGCTGTCCTGGGCAACGGCACCATCGCTCAATACCCGATGTACCAAAGGGTGTTGCAGGAGCGGTGGGACGAGGTAGTTGCCTATTTCGCCACCCCAACCGAGCTGGAGGATTTTTATCTGGCTCTGACGGGGATGGAAAATGGGCTGGATGGCTTCATCAAGTCGCTACTCATGGAAAAGGATAGCAACCGGCGAATCGAATTTGCCCGGCGCGCCATCCCCAACATCTAGGAGAGTCGTCATGGCCGACGAAAAGAAACCCGAGCCCACACCGGCTCCCGAGCCTCCTAAGGCTCCGCCGCCGCCAGTAGCGCCAACCTCACCCAGCGCCCCGCTCAAGAAAGGGCGCTTTACCGGCATGTTCAGGGCTGTTCTCGAGGCCACGGACCTCGGAGACACCATCAAAACCGCGGCCAAGGAAAATCTCAAAATCTTCCTGGTCGCCCTGATGAAGGGCTTTGGCCTGGAATACAAACACCGGTTCGAAGTCCTCAAAGCCAATGTCACCAATAAACTGGAAAACAAAAATCCAGGAATGGGTGTCTGGCTGCGCGAGAGCTTCGAAACCTGGTTCGCGAACCACCCGGAATGGCGCCAAAACTGTTACAAGCTTCTGGTGCTGTCGGCGCCCGATGACAAACAGGAGACCATCCTGGAACGGATGTTCCAGGTACAGAACGACGCAGAACGGGATCAGGTTATTAGGGATCTCTTCCGCGACGAACCTCTGGCCTCGCAATTGGCCGAGAACCTGCGTGCCCGCTGGCCGCAGATCTTTGGCTTCATTATCGGCGCTTTCGGGAGTGTGGCGCGCTTTGCCGCCAGCTTCCCCCGTTTGACCGGCAACGTGGTGACGGACTTCAACAACTGGCTCGGCACCACGGCGAGCGACGCTGTCGAGCCATACCTCACGAATGACCCGGCCCGCATGGGCTCCAACAACATCCATCGCACCCTCGACGAAGTCGAAAACTCGTCCTGGGTGCGGAAAGGAATCTAAATCATGGACCGATTTCTCGGGCTGATCCTTCTGCCCTTGCAGCGAATCTTCCGGCTCAATATCAATTTGGTCCGGAACACGGTCCGGAAGCGGACTGACCACATCAAGGCCACTATGCTCATCATGGCGCTGGTTGTCCCAATTTTCGGGATGATCGCCTATGTGACGCAGGAGCCGTGGTGGCACATGGCCATTACTATTGCAGCCGGCCTGGGTATTCTCTATATCCGGCAGTGCTACAACGTTATGGCCGCTCTGGCTCTACTGCAGTTTGAGTTCGCCAAATTTGGCGTTGAGCTATTCAATGGAGCTCTGGGCAAAATTCAAAGCGGTCTCAAACTCTCGCAAGAGGCCATCGACAAGATGACCGCCCGTCTCGACAAGATCCTCTACAAAGAGACGGAAGGCGCTGATTTCGAAAACGTCATCAGCGAGCTGGCGCATCTGGCGGGCGAAGTTTTGAAGCTTGCCCCCAAGGCGCTCGGCCAACTGGTCGGCGGCGTGGGCGGCCTCACCCAAAAGCTCGAAGAGCATTTGGGCAAACTGCCTACCAAAACAATCACCAAAGCCAAAGAGCGCTTCCAGAAAGAATTTGACTGGGCGCGCAATGTGCTCTGGTGGGCGTTGTTCCTGGGCTTTGTCAGTTCTGTTATGCCCTGGTGGGACAACCCCATGGCCTTCTTTGGGGCTATCTTCTGGATAGCACTCTGCCTCCTCATACCAGAGGAGAGAAAAGCCAACCCCGGAGAAGAAAAACCCGCCTTGGTTCTGCCCTGGTGGGCCAAAGGTCTGGCCATCGTTGGAGTTGCCGGCTGGGTCTACTGCTGGCACGAATCCAAGATCCCCTTGGATTTTGCCGCCATGATCGCCGACAAAACCCTGCTGCTTTTTGCCGGGATGGCTATTATCCCCGGCCTGGTGATCCTGGCGCTCCACGCCAAACCGCGCCGTTCGTTTTCCTATGCTGGCGCGGCGGTCTACCTGCTGGCCATGCTCTGGACCAGCCACAACCTCACCCCGCCCCGCTACCTGCACGTGAAACACGTCGGCGGCATCCCTGTCTGCGATCTTTATGAGGCAGATGATGACGCCATAACCGTGGCCTCCACACTCTGGTCGCCGGGTGGAGAGGACACTTTCATCCAGCGGACTCCCCAGGAGTTCCTGGATAACGGCATGGATCTTCTTTTCCTGGACAACCAGGCCAAGAAAGACCGTGCCGGCGGCCTCTGGGTGCGGGTGGTGCCTTTGGACATCGAAGGCCACCCGCGGGCCGGCTGCAAACCCGGCTACATCCCCTACCGCGGCGATTATGTGGTAGAGACTGTGGCCCCGGGACTGCCGGTGGAGTTCGAAAATAATCCAGAGTTCGACTCCGGCGCCGGCCGCAAGCGGATCGAGGAAAGCAATACCATCGGCTTCCTCGATTTCGGGAAAGACAAGTTCGGCCGGAAGTTCCAGCACATCACGTGGCTGGGATACCATCCGGTCGAACCAGCCCATGCCCTACCGCTGAATGTCGCCTACGAAATCGGCAACGGTTTCGAAAGCGACCTCTACAGCGGGCACGAATACTTGGGCGCGGACTTTGTCTGCGACCCAAGCCTGGGTGAAATTCCTATCTTGGCCACGGCCGACGGGGAAATCGACGGCCTGACGCTCAATGCCTACAAGAGCGTCACTATCCGCCATAGCGGCAGTGTGTGGAGCCATTATGGGCACCTCAGGAGAATCGCCTCCAGCCTCGAGGCGGGCCGGCTCCACACCGGCCGGAAAGTGAAGAAAGGCGAAATCATCGGCCACATCACCAGAGGCAATGTTAAAGATGCCAATGGTGGTAAGCCGTATGTTTTCTTTACCTGTTTCCGCAAACAGGGCAATGGGCTCTACAACCCCGTAGACCCCCTGCCTATCCTCGGCCTGGCTGACTACCCGCCCATCCCCTGGGCGAACGACGAAACTACCTTTGCCCAAGAAGAGGCAGAGGAAACCACAAACTAAAAATAGCGGCTCTGGAAAAGCCGCTCGTACCTTGCAATAATCTTCAAAGACCCCGGTCGGAACACTATGTTGTTCTGGCTGGGGTCTGTTTTTTTATTCTAGAATGGCGGTTGGCCGCCGTTTGCCCGGCCGACTAAGCTAACCGCGCCCGGAATGCGCACAATAATTTTGCTCTTATAATGGCCATCAGTGTTTTCAAATGTCTGTTTAATAAGCGTAGCCGCGGGGTTTTTAAGCCTGGCGTCGTACAAAGCCTTGTCAGCTGATAGCTGCATATCTTCGCTCTCTCCCTCAAAGACGGCATATTCAAATTTGCCGTCCGGCGAACTCCATTCCTTAAGCTTAGACGCTTCCGCCCAATCTTTAGCTGTAAAATTTTTATCAGTATTTATAAATTTTTCGACGCTGGCGACCGCGGTAGCGCCTTTGGATTCCGCATAACCCAAAGCATCATGCAGTTCTTTGCCTTTGAACAAATCCATGGCTTTAGTGCCAAACCAGCCTTTGCGGTTATTAACAACTTGATCCAGCTCGCCGTCTTCTTTGACTTGCCAGGCATACCACTGGTCTTTGCCTTTGCCGTATTGCTCAATAATATACATTTTTCCATTAGCCCCTAAAACCGGCTGGCCTTGTTCAAAAAACGGCAATTTATTTATCTCACCCTTGGCCAAAAGCTCGGTTGTCCGCTTAGCGGCGCTGTCAAATTCCGCTAAACGGGCTTCTACTAGTTCCGGATCTTTACTTAAAATTTCAATATCTTCGGCATTTAAATAGGCAAAAGTTTTGGCTTTATCCGGCGCCCAAAACTCCTTGGCCGCGGCCTGCTCCAATGACTCCATGGCATGAGTATTTGGAGCTGCTTCCTCTGCCAACGGCAAAACTGATTCTTCGGCTGGCACTTCTGGCGGTGGCGCTATGTCAGCCATTTCAACTTTAGGCTGGGTATATATTTTATCTTCAATTTTTAAATCCGGCTCAGTTTCAGCTACTGGTATACTGGGCCTTTCAATCGCTATTTCTGTTTTAGCGCTGGCTTCGAGCGGAGTAAAAGTTGATTTCGATTCCGGCACTACCCCGGCCTCGCCGGATTGGGCCGGTGAAATTTCGGCCTTGGCCATAGGTTCATGGCCTTTTGGCCCTTCAATATTGGCAATCTGCTCATGGGAGAGGTTTGGGCTTTCCAATTTAGCGTCTTTAAAAGCCTCATCCCAACTCACAGCTTTTAACTGATCAGCCGTCACTTTATCCATATCAGCCAAACCGAATTTATCCGGCCCAACCGCTATTTTATCTTTAACTTGATCGATTAAATAAGTCTGCTCGCCCTTGGGCAAATCGTGGAATTCCGGGAACCGCTTGGCATACTGGTTTTCAATTTCCTGCCACACGCTGTTGCCGCCCTGATAATCAAAATGATCTGTTGTTGATACAACCTCGGGAGCAGAGGCAATTGCCGCTTTTGGTGTTTCCGGAGCATCATCAAGGTTTAACTCCATTTCAGCTGAAACTTCCGGCGCCTTAACCTCGGGCTTAGGCAATTCCGCGGCCTCAAGGTTTTTAGGGCCAAGTTCCACCGCCCTTCCTTCACCGCTAAAATAATCCTTAATGGCATATAATCCGCCACTCCCCACTACCGTGCCAATAACTGCGCCCGCGATTTTAAATTTATTATCTTTGGCCTTGCCCTTGGCAGTAATAGCCGATAGCTGGCTATCTTTTTCCATCATTAAATCATCTAAATCCGCCAAAAGGGTCCGCTCTTTTAGCCTATCTTGTAAAATATTATAAGTCTCATTCTCGGTAATTTTACCGCCATTCAAAGCCGCATGCGCCTCAAAATGCGACATGCGCTCTACTAATTCTTCATCCGTCAAAATGTCAGCTTCTTCAGCGGTTAAATTTTTCCTCATGCCCTTCTCGCCCGCGGCGCGCTTATCACTAAACATTTTTAATAAATCGTAAGAGCCAATCCCCGCGCCCAAACCCGAAAATACCCGCCGGCCGGCGATGGCCGCCGCGCCCACCGCCGCGCCCACGCCAAAATACAAACCAGCGCCCAGCATGGCCCCACTCAAAGCCGTGCGCACTGATATAGTTCGCGTGGCAAAACGGCCAACACCCTTTAAGACGCGCGTGGTTTTTGTGTCGTCTTCTTTGGTGCGCAATTTTTCATCAGATTTTAACAAAGCGCCCAAATTCCATTCACCCAGTTTTTTATAAGCATCATAGCCTTTGCCGAGCCATTTTTTACTTTCGGATTTTTCTTGGGCGCGGGCTTCTACTAATTTTATTTGCTCCTCCAACCAGGCTTCCACCTTGCCGCCAACGGCTTCAGCGCGGGCTTCTTGGTATTCTTTCAAAGCATCGGCATATTCAATTGATGTTTTGCTTTTATCAGACTTTTCCGCCTCTAATAACATTTTTCGCGCTTGGTCTAATTTTATCTCTGCCGGTAACAAAACTTCTATTACTTGCTCTTCTTTGCCTTTTTCGGCTGCCGCTAAAATGGTGGCGTGTTTCTCTAATAATTCTTCCCGGCTTTCTTCGGTTGGCACAATCGCTGGTGCTACTTCTGTTTTCGCCGGTGTCAGTGCTTCAGGCGTTATGCTCTGCGGTGCGGCCACGGGTGCGGCCTCGGGCATGGCCAAACTAGCCGAAACACTGGCTTGCGCTTCTTGATCTGCGGCCATGGCCTTGAGCAATTCAGCCTCAATATCGCTGGGCTCGCCTGTATCTTGGCTTAAATCAAGAGTGGCTATTTCTGGTGGCGGAGTTAAGGCTGGTTCGCTTTGTTCCGGAATCTGCTCGGCAAAACCATGGACAACTTGTTCAACTTGTTTTTGGCCATCTTTAACTTCGCCCAATAAACGTTGGGCTTCGCCCTGCTCCAGAGCGCCGGCATTAATTTCCGCCCAAAGCGCGGCTATTTCTTGGTCTAAATCCTCCACTCTACGTTCATCCTCGGCCACAGTATTCTGGCCCATTTCTAAAAGCCTGGCCAGTTCTTCGCCGCTAATTTCGGGAGTATCAACACCGGTTTCTGGTGGTTTGGGGCCAGCTTCTACCCCCGGCTTTTTTAATTCTGGCACAGCAGTTGTCATATTTATTTCTTGCCTAAATTCTTGCGCAAAGCGTTTAATTTTTGCTTATCCAAAAAGCGCCTTAATTTCGCGTAGGCGTCATTAAATTCTTTTTGCGCGGCCCTAAAATCAACGTTAAACTTATCAACCATTTGGCGCGTAACTTTTTTGCCGCTCTGCGCCATATGGTTATTCATTTATTACTCCCGCTTCCAACACGGCTTTTTTGACATTAACAATTTCTTCTTGCATCATCTCGGCAAAGTTCGGATATTTATCCATTAAAAACTTTACCTTTTCCTCGTCCGTGCCTTTAGCCACGGCCTCAAATTCTTTGGCATCAACCTCCGACAGGCCTTCCATAATGCGCACTAACAGGTTCTTTTCCACCAACTCGGCCATTTTATCAATTAAAGCCGCCTTGCGCTCGTCCGGCAGGCTGGCTAAACCCAAAGCCGCGATGATATTTTGTTCTAACATTATTTTGTCTAGCATAGTAGTGTAATTATATCACTATCAATATTAGATACATAATATATTATCCACAGTGTCAAGAAAACAAAATCACCTAGTTTAGAGCTAGGTGATAAAAAATCTCAAAATTTATGTTTTCCCGACGCCAGGGAGGGAACCCTTAAACGATTAGACAAAGACATGTAAGGGGCCTCTCCCTAACGTCGAGGCGACAAAAATTTCGTCCGAACTTCTATCGCCGCTGTTTCCAGTTATTCCACACTACCAACAAAGGCGAAGCAATAAAGATTGAGGAATAAGTGCCAATCGCGATGCCAATCATCAAAGCCAGCACAAAATTCTTAATCGGCTCGCCACCAAAGAGGAACATAGCCAGCAAGGCCAAAAAGGCGGTAGCTGAAGTGTTGATCGAGCGACGGATGGTTTGGTTGACGCTGGCGTTGACCACTTCCTCAAAACCTCCCACCCCCTCTTTGTCTCCCCCTCGGGCAGGGGGAGAGAATCTATGGCCACGCGCCAAATTCTCGCGCGTGCGGTCGAACACTACAATCGTATCATGCACCGAAAAACCGAGAATCGTGAGCAGGGCCGTCACAAACAAGATATCTATTTCCACGCCCCCGTAATGGCCCAAAACCGCGAACACACCGGCCGGCACAATCACATCATGGAGAAGAGCAATCACCGCCACTACGCCGTATTTCCACGAAGCCACGGGCTGTGACACTTTGCGGAACGCCCAGGCAATGTAGATAATAATAGCAATCATCACGGCCAACAAGGCGTAGATTGAACGCTCCTGCAACTCCCGACCCACGGTCGGGCCAATGGATTCAAACGAATCTTCCATGACAATTTCAGATCCGCCAATGGTCGTAGTGCCGGATTCGGCCGTAATAGCCGGATTAGCCTCAAATTTTATATCAACCGGTTCACCCTTGTTATTCACGGCTTTAATCCCGGGCAGAGGGTTTGATTTAACCTCGGCTTTGCCGGCAGTAGCCTCGGAAGTGGTCGCCGTGTCTTTCGGGGCCAAAGCCAAACGCAAAGCGCCCAAAACAGCCTGATGCTCGTCTTCAGTCACGGCCTTAAAACGAAGCAAAAACCCCCGTTCCCCGGCTGGCTGGATGGCAACTGATTCCAAAAGGCTCTTTTCGCCCTTAGTTAAAATTTCTTGAATAGCGGTTGCATTAGTTTCGATATTGTCGGCAACTTTAATAGACAATAATGAACCGCCGGTAAAATCAATGCCCAGCTTAAAACCAAACAACAACATGGCCGCGATGCTCAAAGTAAACAAGACGCCTGACAGGATAAAATATATTTTGCGATTTTGGATTATTTGCATATAGATAAGATACAAGACACAAGATACAATGACCAAACAAGAAACAATATTCAAATTGTCAATCTGTTTTCCCGACGCCAGGGAGGGAACCCTTAAACAATTAGACTAAGACGTATAAGGGGCCTCTCCCTAACGTCGAGGCAACAACGCTCATTGATTATTAAATATTTGAATTTTTTTTGGTGATTGGTGTTTGGTCATTGGTTATTCTCCCTAACCTCCCCAAATCCAACGTTTCTCACGCAACCATTTGTTGTGGCCCACAATTTCCATTAATAAACGGGTGATAATAATAGCGCTGAACATGGACACCCCAATGCCTAAAGCCAGGGTAATAGCAAAACCCTTAACCACCGAGGTGCCGAGCCAGGCCAAAATCAAGCAGGTAATCAAGCTGGAAACATTGGAATCGCGGATGGAATTCCAGGCGCGGGCAAAAGCCTCGCGCACGGCCGCGTCAAACGGCTGGCCTTTTTTTAACTCTTCGCGCAAGCGCTCGAAAATCAGCACATTAGCATCCACGGCCATGCCGAGCGATAACACAAAGCCCGCGATGCCGGCCAAGGTTAAAGTGACGGGCACTAATTTAAAAAGCGCGAACACAATGGCCGCGTAAAAAGCCAAAGCCACAACCGAAAGCAAACCCGACAAGCGGTAAAAAAACAACATGAACAAGGCAATCAAAGCAAAGCCGATCAAGCCGGCCACCACGCTTTTATCAATCGACACCTGGCCGAGCGACGGGCCCACGGTTTCCTGGCTGATCAAATTAATCGGCACCGGCAAAGCCCCGGCGTTGAGCCGCTCCACCAGTTCGCGCGCTTCCGGAATGGTAAAGTTGCCGGTAATCACGGCCTGGCCGCCGGTAATTTCCTGCTGGACCACCGGGGCGGATAAAAGATTATTGTCTAAAAATATGGCCACGCGCCGGCCGACATTGGCTTTAGTGATATCCTGGAATAATTTCGCGCCGTCTTCGTCAAAATTCAAACCCACGCTGGGCGAGCCCGTAGTTTGGTCAAACTGCACTTCCGCTTTAGAGAGCTGTTTGCCGCCCAGATCAGTTTTGGTCCAGGGGTCGTACTGTGGCACTTCACCGGTTAAAGGCTGGGTCATGAATAAAATATGCCGGGCCTGGATAACGGTTTCGCCGTTTTCGGCCTTAGAATCCAAACGTTGGATAATATGATAACCGAACTCCGATAAAATCGGCTCTGCCGTGATGCCGTTTTCCGGCAAGGTGTCATACAAAGCGTCCCCAAATTCCTTGACGACCTGGCCGCGCGGCACAAAACCCAAATCTCCCCCCTTTTGCGCGCTGCCCGGGTCTTCGGATAGCTTGGTGGCCAGTTCCGCGAAATTCGCCCCATTAGCGGCTTTAATTTGCTTTAAAGTGTCATTGACTTTGGCCAACTGGCTGTCATTAAATTTCTCCCGCGTCTTTATTTCTTCAGCGGTTAATTCTTTGGCCGGCGGCGCGGCAGCTTCGGTTTTGAATTCAAGTAACGGCGTAGCGCCGATTTGCCTAATGGCTTCGTTCACGTCAAACACGCCGGCTAATTCCACAATCACCCGCAAATTATCACCCACCTGGGAAGTTTGCACCACAGGCTCGGAAACGCCCAAAGCATTGACGCGGCTTTCAATTACATCCCGCACGCCGGCAATGGCGGATTGGGCTTCTTCAAAACTCACCTGCGAAGTATCGGCTTGGTAAATCAAATGCGCGCCGCCCTGCAAATCCAGGCCCAAGTGCTCCTGAAAGCGGCCAAACCAGCTTTGGCCGGGCCACCAAGCCGGCAAAGATTTAGACGCGAAAATTGAGCCAGCGATAAAGCCCAGCACAATAATCAAAGTAAACAATGTCCACACTTTTTGTCTTTCTGAAGTCATGCTGAATATATTAGCGAATATCCTTTATTCTGGCAAATACTTAAACCTTGGCCCTTTGTACCCTTCTTTTTCCACATTTTCTAAAAACATCCCCAGCGGCCTAATCCACAGCCGGCCGTCATGGTCATAAACCACGAATTCTTGCTCCGGATCCTCACTGTGCTTAGCCACCCCGATTACTTTCACATCGTGGCCTTTGAAATGGCGGTATAGGCCGAGTTTTAATGATTGGGCTTGGGGCGATAATTCCATTTTATGATAGTTCTTTGATGAATTTTTGCACTAAAGTTTTTGACAAACCGGCAATGGTTTCAAACTCGCCTTTTATTTCTTTAATCCTATCATAAAATATCGGATTCTGGATGGCAAATGCGCCGGCATGGTTAAATGCCTCGCCTCCCTCCACAAAATCTTTAATAATATCTTCCGGAATTTCAAAAAATATAACCGTGCCTTCGTCAACTCCGCTCAAACGTTTTCCGGTAGCAGTATTGGTTACGACTAAAGCCGATACTAGCGTCTGTGGCTCGCCGGCCGAGACACCGGCTAAAAATTTGTAGGCTTCTTCTTTACTCACCGGTTTTTCTATGATTTTTCCATTTATCACCACCACGCTATCAGCTGTAATCACGATGGCTGGTTCTTTTACTTGAGCTAAAACATTGTCGGCTTTGGCATTGGCAATCGCCAAAACCAAATCTTCCGGCTTGCCACGGCGGATGGATTTCTCATCCAAATCCGGCTTGATAATTTCAAACTCATAACCCAAGTCTTTAAGAATCTTCTGGCGCGGCGCTGACGATGAGCCAAGAATAATTTTCATACCTGCGGCTTTAACTCAATTTCCTCTTTTAATAAATCAAACTTAACTATAAAAATATCAAAAAATCCCCTCTGGCCCAAGATGCCGAACCCATGTTTAGCAATATCATGCGAAAAACCAACCGTTACTTCGTGCGGCATAGCCTAATGATTGTTTATTATACTCTATCTCAAGCGGAATAATTGGCTTCAAGATTGCCGGGCCAAAAAATTCCGAGGATACGCTCAATGGAAATTTAAAATAATCAAACTTCATGCCTAAATCCGCCTACATACGGAATTATTCTGGTCGGCAAACGCATTAAAATCGAGCGCTTGTACCCTTTCTTCTCCGCTTTGGCCATGACCGACTTGACCGTGCGCCCGCTCGCCACTACGGTTTTTTCGTCGCTTTTAAGCGCCACCCATTGCCCACGGTATTTTTTATAAATTGTCGTCCAATTGATTGCCATATTATCTCAATAATAACAAAGAATCATTTTAAATCAAATGCTACGCTCCGTGGCACTTCTTAAATTTCTTCCCTGACCCACAGGGACAAGGGTCATTCCGCCCCACCTTTTTATCCCCGGAACCGGCCGCATGCGCGTTGGCATCGCTTTCCTCTTTAACTGGCGCCGAGAACTTAAGGCCGCCCAAGCCCATATTGCCCAAAATCTGCCTGACCAATGGCGAGTCCGCTACTTGGCGCGCCAAAGCGGCTTTAAAGATAGAATAGACAACCTCGTTCTGGATGCCGGCTTGGAGCTGTTGGAACAAACGGTAAGCCTCGCGTTTGTATTCCACCAGCGGGTCGCGCTGGCCGTAGCCGCGCAGGCCGATGGCCGTGCGCAAATGATCAATGGCCTGCAGATGATCCACCCAGCGCGCGTCAATGGCGTAGAGCAGAATG
>CAYILY010000011.1:0-15858 GCA_964364395.1 uncultured Gammaproteobacteria bacterium
TACCCTGACCTCTGATATTTTCGATTGGCCGGCAAGGTTAAAAATACTTTGGACAGCGCTTGGAGTTTTTGCGACCAATTTTACACTCGCTTCGCAGATCATGATTGTTGTAGTCGCAATGCTCTCCGGAGTAAACATAGCTATGCTGATCTTTTATTTCAAAAGAGCGGCGATGCAACGCGCCTCCGGCGCGAGCGCGCTTGGCCTCGTAATCGGAACATTTGGCGTTGGTTGTTCGGCTTGCGGCTCTGTGGTCTTATCCTCTGTCTTTGGTGTTACGACTGCTTCCGCTCTCGTCAGTTGGTTACCATTCCGTGGCGTTGAGTTTGGCAGCCTAAGCTTAATGCTCATTTTGGGGTCTATCTATATCATTGCCAAAAAAATTCATTCGCCCGCGGCGTGTCCTATGAAAAAACGCGATTGAAAAAATCACTACATTCTAACAATATACTATGCAAGAAATACTACAACCTATTGGACAACTAAGTAAAAAAGAACGTCGCGCCTTGCGGCAGCAGGAAAAGGAGAGACAAAGAACGTCAGAAATGAAGGCAGAACGTGTGAAACGGCTGGCAAAGTGGGGTGCTGGCATTACCCTTGTTGGAGTATTGGTAAGTGGCTTGGTTTGGTATGCCGCCACCCACCCACCCATTCCCGAAGGGGAAATCGTATCGCGAAACGGCTTTCATTGGCATCCGGAACTTGCCATTTATGTGCAGGGAGTGCGACAGGAAATCCCCGCCAACATCGGCATTGGTGCGGTGCATAAACCGATTCATACCCACGACGACAACGACCAAGGAATTATCCATCTTGAATTTCAAGGCATGGTTCGCCAGCAAGACATCATGCTTGGCGAGTTTTTCAAAAATTGGGACAAGGCTATACGTTCGTTTGGCGCAAATATGAAGATGACTGTCAACGGTGAAGAAAATACCGACTATGAAAATTATATTATGCAAGATAAGGACAGAATCGAGTTGCGGTATGAGTGAAAAATATCAATAACGTACAATAGCTTATGAAAAAATCACTTATCATTGGGACTGGCGCCATCATCATACTGGCTGGTGCGATTTGGATATCTTCCAATCGTAATGCTGTTTTCGAAAAACAACAAACTGGAGCCGCCACGTCATTTAGTGGAACATTTGCGAGCGATATTACTGGACTGGCTCAAGCCAAATCTCCAGAAATCGTCGAACTTAAAAACGGAGACACCTATGCCCTTACTGCCAGTATTGTAAAAAAGAATATTAACGGTCAAACCCTTAAAATGCTTGCTTACAACGGCTCTATTCCGGGCCCGACAATTAAAGTGCAGCAAGGCGCCGAAATCACGCTTAACTTCACCAACGATACCGATGTTGAGACAACCATTCATTCTCATGGTGTGCGCCTGGAAAATAAATTTGATGGCGTGCCGGATGTCACTCAAAAAGCAGTTGGGGTCGGCGAATCGTTTGTCTATAAAATAAAATTCCCGGACGAGGGGATGTACTGGTATCATCCCCATATTCGCGAGGATTACGCGCAGGAGCTTGGACTTTATGGAAATTATTGGGTAGTGCCGAGGAAACAAAATTACTGGTCGCCAGTGAACCGCGAAATACCCCTTTTTCTCGACGATATTTTGATTGAGAATGGCGCTATTGTTTCTTTCAACAAAAAATCAGCGGATCATACACTCATGGGGCGATTCGGAAACATGATGCTTGTAAATGGGGAGGCCGACTATGTACTAAACGCCAAACAGGGTGAAGTAATCCGGTTTTATTTAACCAACGCGGCCAACACGCGCACGTTTAATGTTGCTATCCCCGGCGCGCAAATGAAACGTGTCGGCGGCGATAGTGGAAAATACGAAAAAGAGACGTATACAGAAAACGTTGTCTTGAGCCCATCGGAGCGTGCTATTGTTGAAGTGATATTTTCAAAATCTGGCACACAGCAACTTACCCACAAAACACCAGCCAAGACGTATACGCTTGGCTCCATTGAAATTTCCAAAGAACAAATCGCGGAGTCGTTTGAAAAAGAATTTTTGACTCTGCGAACAAACAGCGACATCTCCGCCAGTGTTGCGTCATTACGCTCTTATATTGATGCCCCCGCTGCCAAAAAATTGAAGCTCTCTCTGTCTATGAAGTCCCCGGCAAGCGCTGCGGAAACCGGTGGAAATCAGCACATGATGCGCGGCGGCACGATAATGGACAATCCCGTGATGGGCATGGATAATCCGCAACCAATTGAATGGGAGGACGACATGGGCAGGAAGAATCGCGACGCAACGGTAGATACGTTACAATGGAAAATTATTGATGAAAACACTGGTTTGGGCAATGAAGATATTGACTGGCGTTTTAAGGTTGGAGAAAAAGTGAAGATCAAAATTTTCAATGATCCAAAGTCCCTGCACCCCATGCAACATCCGATCCATCTGCATGGCCAACGTTTTCTCGTCTTAAGCGAGGATGGCAAGAAAAATGACAACCTAGCCTGGAAGGATATAGTGCTTATCCCCAATGGCGCCACTATTGAGCTTTTAGTTGACATGGTAAACCCGGGCGAATGGATGGCGCATTGCCATATAGCCGAACACCTCGAGGCTGGCATGATGTTTTCTTTTACGGTTGCGCTAAAAAATCGGTGAACTAGCTATAATCAAAGAGGATTTATTTTTTGATTGTTTGACTTTTATTCCTTAAATACGTTATTTTTTATATATGAAAACTCTCACTTCCACCACTATCAAAATTTCTGACGAAGACCTTAAAGAAGGAGTAGTACTTTTAGCTAAGGAAACATATAATAAAATGGTGCGCGAAAAACAGATGTCATCAATTCGCAATCTAAAAAAGGTTGTTATTCCTATAAAATAATGATGTTTTGTAATTTTATTGGATAGGCGCGGCTATCGCGCTTTTTTGGTTTGTTTGGTAGTATAGAATCATGTTAAAAAGCTTTATAAAATCTTTTTTACCCATACCTTTGTTGCTTTTTTATCACAAAACTTTGGCGGTTTTAGCCAATATATTTTATGGTTTTCCGTCGCGAAAAATGGTAGTGGTGGGCGTGACTGGCACCAAAGGCAAATCATCCACGGTAGTGATGATAACGCGCATTCTCGAAGAAGCCGGTTTTAAAGTTGGCTCCACGAACACGATATTTTTTAAAATCGCGGATAAAGAATGGCCCAACACTACCAAGCAAGGCATGCTGGGTAGATTTAAATTGCAAAAATTATTGTGCCAGATGGTTAAGGCCGACTGCACGTACGCGGTGATTGAAGTGACTAGTGAAGGCATTGCCCAGAGCCGGCAGTGGGGCATGGCTTTTGATGTGGCGGTTTTTACAAATTTATCGCCGGAACACATTGAGTCGCATGGATCGTATGAAAAGTATCGCGAGGCTAAAGGATTGATATTTAAAGGTTTAAGTAAGAGTGGTAAGACGGGCAAAAAAATAATCGTAGTAAACCGCATGGACGATGAAGCTGATTATTTTTTGAAGTTCAAGGCTGATGAAAAGTGGTGTGTTTGCGATTCTTGTGAGAGTTGTGAATCAAATGGCAATGAAAAAACTTTATGCGCCGATAGTTTTAATTTAACGCCAGAGGCTATTGGCTTTACCGTCCAAGGCCAGTTGATTCATTTGCCTTTGCCGGGCCAGTTTATGATGACCAATGCCCTGCTGGCTATGGCGGCCGCCATGTCGCTTGGCATTTCTTTAACTGCTTGCAAAGAAGCTTTGGAAAAAATCAGTTTAATTCCTGGGCGTTTAGAGTTTGTCGAGGCGGGCCAGGATTTTAAAGTCATAGTGGACTATGCCCACGAACCGCGTTCCTTTGCTGCAATTTTGCAAACTGGCCATGAATTAGCCCAAGACCACAAACTAATCGCCGTGTTTGGCGTCACCGGCGGCGGGCGGGATAAAGCCAAGCGTCCAAAAATGGGCGAGATTGCCTCTCAGTATGCTGATTATATTATTTTGACCACTGATGATCCGTATGATGATGACCCTAAACAACTGGTCTCGGATATCACGCCTGGCATCAAGGGCAGTAAATGGGTGGAAAATCAGAATTGGTGGCAAGTCCTTGACCGGCGCCAGGCTATTAACCAGGCTTTGGCTATGGCCCGCTCTGGAGACGTAATCTTGCTCTTAGGCAAGGGTTCGGAGCAAGTAATGGCTGTGGCGGGCGGTAAAACAATTCCCTGGAATGACGCGCAGGTGGCGAGAGAACTGTTGAAAAAATAAAATGATTTTTTTAAAGGATAAAAAGCTCAAAACCACCACTTATGCAGTAATATTTATTACTGTTGTTTTGGTTTTAGGCTATTTTGGGCATTATTTTAAGGCTATTTTTACTTCCGCGGCCTCTATCCAAGCTTGGGTTATGCAATGGGGCGATTGGGCGCCAGCGGCAACCGTGATTATTGAGTCGGCGCAGGTAATCATCGCGCCTTTAAACAATTTTATTACCAACTTTGCGGCTGGGTACATCTTTGGGCCGTATTTAGGGGCATTGTATAGTTACGTCGGCTGGATAATGGGGGCAATTGTGGTTTTTTGGTTTTGCCGGCTGTTTGGCCGCAGTTTTGTTAACCTATTTTTTGCTGAGGAAAAACTGGCTAAATTTGATATTTTGGTTAATGAAAGCCATTTAGTGATACTTATGCTGTTTTTACTGCCCGGCCCGCCGGATGATTTATTGGTTTATTTACTGGGTTTATCAAATGGCATGGGTTTTCGCCGATTTTTGTTAATAGTTTTGCTAAGCAAGTTTCCTGGTAAGCTGGCTACAGCCTATTTAGGGGCAGGTTTGGCTAATCATAGCCAAATATTCTTTGCCATTTATATTATATTTACCCTTGTTTCCTTATTAATTTATTGGAAAAATCCAAATCTTTGGCAGATCTGGCGCAAGAAGACGGCCTAATTTGCGTGATATTTATCCACAGTTTGACAGCATATTACCTTTGCCTATAAAATAAAGCTTCTTTACTTTATTTTTGGCATCGGATACCTATTGACAAGCCTTGGTAAAATATATACTATTAGCTATAACATGCATCTTGGTTCCTCAAATTCCCTTTTGTTTTCCCTATATTTCTAGGTAAAAAGCCCTTTTTGGGAAGTTTTTTATTTTGTTTACAAACGCTGCTGCCTAGCGACTGCGGTCGTAGCCTAGTGGCTTTTAACTACATTTATCCATGCTGGCAAATAAGCGCGCCCAAAGCTCTCTTAGATTTACCCCTGAGACGAGCCGCAAGTTTTTTACCAAACTTCATGAGACCGTGCCGCTTTTGGATTTGATTGAATCGCAAAAGACATCATATAAGTGGTTTTTGGACGAAGGCTTAAGAGAGCTGTTTGACGAGGTTTCGCCCATCCGCGATTTTATCGGGCGGGATTTAGAATTGTTTTTTGAAGACTACTATTTAGACGAGCTCAAGTTCGACGAAACCACGGCTCGTGCCAAGAACGTTACTTTTGAAGCCGCCATCCGCGCCCGCGTGAAATTAGTTAACAAGCGCTCCGGCGAAATCAAGGAACAAGAAGTCTATTTGGGTGACTTTCCTTTAATGACTCCGCGTGGCACGTTTATTATCAACGGCATCGAGCGCGTGATTGTTTCGCAGCTGATCCGCTCGGCCGGCGTATTTTTTACTTCCGAATTTATCCGCGGCCGTTTTTATTACGGCGCGAAAATCATCCCCAACCGCGGCGCTTGGCTGGAAATTGAAACCGACGGCAATGGCCTAATTTGGGTAAAAATCGACCGCAAGCGCAAAGTGATTATTTCTTCGCTTTTGCGCGCTTTTGGCTATGGCACTGATGACGAAATCCGCAAGCTGTTCGCCCACTTGCCGGCCAGCGACCGCGAAGTAGTGGAAGCGATTTTAAAAAAGGATACCGCCAAGAACGAAGACGAAGGCTTAAAAGAAGTTTATAAGCGCATCCGCCCGGGCGATTTGGCCACAGCTTCGAACGCCAAATCTTTAATCCACGCCATGTTCTTCAATTTTGACCGCTATGATTTCGGCAAAGTCGGGCGTTATAAAATTAACCAACGTTTTGGCATCGACGCCGCGAACAACAAAGAGAACCGCGTTCTGCGCCGCGAGGATTTAGTTTTAATTTTATCGGAAATTTTGCGTTTGAACCGCACCCAAGAGCCGGCCGATGATATCGACCATTTAGGCAACCGCCGCGTGCGCACGGTGGGCGAATTGGTCCAGAACAAATTGCGCGTCGGCTTGGCGCGCATGGAGCGTATTATTAAAGACCGCATGTCCACCTTGGACATGACGACTTTGACCCCGAACCAGCTGATTAACGCCCGGCCGGTGATTGGCGCGGTTAAGGAATTTTTCATGTCCAGCCAGCTTTCGCAGTTCATGGACCAAACCAACCCCTTGGCCGAGCTCGAGCACAAGCGCCGCTTGTCAGCCATGGGCCCGGGCGGCTTATCCCGCGAGCGCGCCGGTTTTGATGTCCGCGACGTGCACCGCACCCACTATGGCCGCATCTGCCCGATTGCCACACCCGAAGGCCCGAACATCGGCTTGGTGGGCCATTTAGCCTGCTATGCCCGCATCAATGAATTTGGCTTTTTAGAAACGCCTTATCGCAAGGTGGCGCTGGATGCCGCGGGCAAGCCGCAGGTGACTGACGAAGTGGTTTACTTAACGGCCTGGGAAGAAGGCCGCGGCGTTACCACGTCCGCCACTACGCCCTTGGACGATAATAATTATTTTATAAATGAAAAGGCCGAAGCCCGCGTGTATGGCGAGCCTTTGTTTGTACCGGTGGAACAAGTTCAATATATGGATGTTTCGCCCAAGCAGATAGTCAGCATTGCCACATCGCTTATTCCTTTCTTGGAACACGACGACGCGGTCCGCGCTTTGATGGGCACCAACATGCAGCGCCAGGCCATCTCGTGCATCCGCCCGCAATCCCCGATTGTCGGCACCGGCGTGGAGCACCGCGCGGCCATGGATTCCGGCCAGGTGGTTTTATCCGAACAAGACGGCGAAGTGACCGGCGTGCAAGCCAATAAAATTACTATCAAAGGCAAAGAAGGGATTAAAGAATATCCCTTGGGCAACTTTGTCCGTTCCAATGCTTCTACTTCCATGAACCAAAAGCCGATTGTGAATGTCGGCGATAAAGTTAAGGCCGGCGAAGTGATTGCCGACGGCGCGGCTACGGATCAGGGCGAACTGGCTTTGGGCCAGAACGTGCTGGTGGGCTTTCTTTCCTGGGAGGGCGGCAACTACGAAGACGCCATCCTTTTGTCCGAGCGCTTGGTGCAGGACGACCGCTACACCTCTATCCATATTGATGATTACACGATTGACGTGCGTGACACCAAGCTGGGCCCGGAACTAGTGACGCGCGATATTCCCAACGTGGGCGAGGAAAAATTGAAAGACTTGGACATGGAGGGCATAATTCGCATTGGCGCGGAAGTTTCTTCCGGCGATATTTTAGTCGGCAAAATTACGCCTAAAGGCGAAACCGAATTGTCGGCCGAAGAAAAATTATTGCGCGCCATTTTTGGCGAAAAAGCCAAAGACGTGCGCGACAGCTCGCTTTATCTGGAGCATGGCGAGCACGGCAAAGTCGTGGATATTAAAATTTTCTCCCGCGAGAACGGCGATAAATTATCTTCGGGCGTATTAAAGAGCATCCAAGTTTCCGTGGCCAGTTTGCGCAAGGTGCAAGTCGGCGACAAAATGGCCGGCCGCCACGGCAACAAGGGCGTGATTTCCAAAATCGTGCCGGTGGAAGATATGCCGTTCGACAAAAACGGCCGCCCGCTGGACATTATTTTAAATCCTTTAGGCGTGGCCTCGCGCATGAACTTGGGCCAGATACTCGAAACCCACTTAGGCCTCGCGGCCCAGGCTTTGGGCTACAAAGCCGCCTCGCCAGTATTGGACGGCGTGCCAGAAAGTATTATCCGTGATGAACTAAAACGCGCCGGCTATCCGGCCGACGGCAAAATTGAGCTCTACAACGGCAAGACTGGCGAGAAGTTCGACCAGGCCGTAACCGTGGGTTATATCTACATGTTGAAGCTAAACCATTTAGTGGAAGACAAAATCCACCAGCGCTCGATTGGCCCCTACTCTTTGGTCACCCAGCAGCCGCTGGGCGGCAAGGCGCAATTCGGCGGCCAGCGCTTTGGTGAAATGGAAGTCTGGGCCTTGCAGGCTTATGGCGCGGCTCATACTTTGCAGGAAATTCTTACTATCAAATCCGACGATGTGCCGGGCCGGTCTAAAGCTTATGAGGCCATTATCAAAGGCGAGACCATTGAAAAACGCAATGTGCCGGAAGCTTTTAATGTCTTAGTCCGCGAATTGAAAGGTTTGGGTTTAGACGTGGAATTATTGAAAAACGGCCGCGTTATTAAAGAAAGCGATAACGAGACCAGCGAGGGTAAACAATAAAATATATGTCCATCCCATCAAGCTCCAAAACTTTCAGCCCTAATACCCAAACCGTCACCCGCACCGCGGATTTTGACGCTATCCGCTTGCGTTTAGCTTCGCCCGAGAATATCCATGCTTGGTCGCATGGCGAAGTCACCAAGCCGGAAACCATTAACTATCGTACGCAAAAACCGGAAAAAGACGGCTTGTTCGACGAGCGCATTTTCGGCCCCACCAAAGATTGGGAATGTTATTGCGGCAAATACAAACGTATCCGCTACAAAGGCATTGTCTGTGACAAATGCGGCGTGGAAGTGACCCGTTCCCTGGTGCGCCGCGAGCGCATGGGGCATATTGATCTGGCTTCCCCGGTTTCGCATATCTGGTTTTTGCGTGGCGTGCCTTCTAAAATGGGGTTGGTTTTAGATTTATCGGTCCAGGATTTGGAAAAAGTTATTTATTTCGCCAATTTTATTATCACCAAAGTTGACAGCGATAAAATTAACGATTTACTCGACCAGGTGCGCCAGGAATTTAAAGCGAAAATTTCTTCACTGGAAAAAGAATACAACGACGCCCTAAACTCTGTTAACAAGCAATTGGCCGTGAGCGGTATTTCTGGCGAACAATTATCCGAGCGCTTTGGCGCAGAAAAGTTGAAGATGACGGCTTTAAAAGACGAGAAAGTCGCGCAGCTCGAGAAAGCTTTTGACCAGGCCAAAAAAGAATTGGGTTCCTTGGAGCCCATGACGATTATTTCCGAAAGCGCTTACCATGATTTATCTTTGAAGTATGGCCATGCTTTTGAAGCCGGCATTGGCGCCGAAGCTGTGCGCCAGCTTTTGGAAAGCATTAATTTGGGCGCGGAGGTGAAAAAGCAAGACGCGGAACTGGAAAAATCCAAAGGCACCAAGCGCAAGAAAATCATGCGCCGTTTGAAATTGCTGCAGGCTTTGGAAAAAACCGCCATCAAAGCGGAATGGATGGTGCTGACCGCGGTGCCGGTGATTCCGCCGGATTTGCGCCCTATGGTGCAATTAGACGGCGGCCGGTTCGCGACTTCAGACTTGAACGATTTATACCGCCGCGTGATTAATCGCAACAACCGTTTAAAGCGCTTAAAAGAATTAAACGCCCCGGAAGTCATCACCCGCAACGAAAAGCGCATGTTGCAGGAAGCCGTGGACGCCTTGATTGATAACGGCGCCCGCCACGGCAAAACCGTCACCGCTTCCACGGGCCAGCGCCGCGTGCTGAAGAGCATTGCCGATATGTTAAAAGGCAAGCAAGGCCGCTTCCGCCAAAACCTTTTGGGCAAGCGCATTGACTATTCCGGCCGCAGCGTGATTGTCGTCGGCCCGAAGTTGAAATTGCACCAGTGTGGTTTGCCAAAAACCATGGCTTTGGAATTATTTAAACCTTTTGTTATCAGCCAGCTGATTAAGCGCGAATTAGTGCACAATGTGCGCAGCGCCAACCGCTATATTGAGGCTGGCCACGCCGAAGTTTGGGATATTTTAGAAGAAGTGACTAAAAACGCGCACGTGCTTTTAAACCGCGCTCCAACTTTGCACCGTTTGGGCATCCAGGCTTTTCAGCCGATTTTAATAGAAGGCAAGGCTATCCAAGTCCATCCTTTAGTGTGTACCGCTTTTAACGCCGATTTTGACGGCGACCAAATGGCTGTCCATGTGCCCTTAACCGCTGAAGCGCGCCAAGAAGCCGCGGAGTTAATGCTCTCCTCTAAGAACTTGTTAAAACCCGCCACCGGCGAACCAGTGGCTACTCCGGGCAAGGATATTATTTTAGGCTGCTATTATTTAACTCAAATGGACGAGTCTTCTGAGCTTTACGTTACAGTGTTCTCATCCGCTGCTGAAGCCAGGCTGGCTCTGGATAAGGGTTTGATTAAGCTTAGCCAAAAAATCAAGGTTTCACACAAGGGCGTTTTGATTGAAACCAGCGTGGGCCGTTTGATTTTTAACGAAATTATTCCGGATAAGATTGATTATGTAAACGAGACCACTAATAAAAAGGTTTTAAACCGTATTGTCGGGGAATGTTTCTATGTGTTGGGTGTGGATCGTACCGCTCAATTACTCGACGACATGATGCTTTTGGCCTTTGACTATGCTACTCGTTCCGGCATGAGCTGGGGCATGGATGATTTGCCGCTGTTGCCAGAGAAAAAAGAAATGATTGCCAATGCCCAAAAACAGGTAGACGCCATTGAAGTCCAATACCAAGAAGGCTTGTTAACTGATAATGAGCGCTTGATCCGCGTGATTGAATTATGGGCCGGGGTTAAAGAAAAGGTAACCGAGCTTTCCAAAAAGACTTTAGGCAAAAATATTTTCAGCCCGGTTTACAGCATGATCGAATCCGGCGCCCGCGGCTCGTGGGGCCAGACCACCCAGATGATGGGCATGAAGGGTTTAGTGACTTCGCCATCCGGCGCGACTATCGAGTTGCCCATTAAAGCCAGCTTCAAAGAAGGCTTTGATGTGCTGGAATACTTTATTTCCACTCACGGCGCGCGCAAAGGTTTGACCGATACCGCGCTGCGCACCGCTAATGCTGGTTATTTGACCCGCCGCTTGATTGACGTGTCGCAGGATATTATTATCAGCGAAGAAAATTGCGGCGACCACAAAGGCTGGCTCTTAACCCAAGAAGACAGCGATTTAGTGGGCGAAAAATTAGTCGACCGCTTGTGGGGCCGCGCTTTGGTGGAAGACTTGAAAGACGCCAAAGACAAAGTGCTTGTGAAAAAAGGCGAAATTATCACCCGCGAACAAGCGGAAATAATTAAAAAAGCTGATGTCACCGCGGCGCGCATCCGTAGCGCCATTACCTGTAAATCCACGCGCGGCATTTGCAAGCTGTGCTATGGCTATGATTTAGGCCACAACCGGCCAGTAGAATTAGGCACGGCCGTGGGCATTATCGCGGCCCAGTCCATTGGCGAGCCGGGCACCCAGCTGACCATGCGCACCTTCCATACCGGCGGCGTGGCTTCGGCCGAAGATATTACCCAAGGCTTGCCCCGGGTGGAAGAAATTTTTGAAGCCCGGCGCATCCACAAAGGCGCGGTTATCTCCGAAGTGCGCGGCAAGGTGATGTCGATCCGCAAAGAGCGCGACCAAAAAACCATTGTCCTTAAAGTCGACGAAGACAAGGAAGAAAAGTATAACCTGGAAGATTACGAAGAAAAGTCCATCAAAGTCGAAGACGGCGAGCGCGTGAAAAAAGGCGATGTCTTGATCTCCGAAGGCGATGATGTGGTTAATGCTTCGATTGACGGCGTGGTGAAAATTACCAAGAAGTTTTTGAAGGTGGTGTCCGCGGCCGGGGATGTAGTGGAATATGCCCTGCCTTCTTCTTTTGGCGTGTCGGTTAAGGAAGGCGACTTGGTCAGTGTCGGCGATGTTTTAACCGAAGGCAGTGTGGACTTGCACGATTTATATTTATTGAAGGGCCAAGAAGCCACCCAGCGCTATATTATCCGCGAAATCCAAAACATCTATTCCAGCCAAGGCCAGAAATTGAATGACAAACATTTGGAAATCATCACCCGCCAGATGTTCTCGCGCGTGTATGTTAAAGAAGTCGGGGCCACCGAATTTTTGCCTGGTGAAATTATTGATCATGGCCGGTTTGATGCCGTGAACGCGGAAATGCGCAAACTAAAAAAGAACGAAGCCATTGGCGACGTGATGCTGATGGGCGTGACCAAGGCCTCGCTTTCCACGGAAAGCTTCCTCTCGGCCGCGTCGTTCCAAGAAACCGCCCGCGTGCTGATTGATGCCGCTATTTCCGGCAAGGTTGACAACCTGGTTGGCCTGAAGGAAAACGTCATCATCGGCCGTTTGATCCCGGCGGGTACGGGGTTTAATGTGAAACGTTAGAAATTGTTTTTACTCATTAAAACCCGCCCGTAAGGCGGGTTTTAAGATTGGCCAAAATTTGGTATAATTCCAGCATTCTATATGCCATTTACCAGTAAACAAAAACAACGCCAATACCAAAGAGAATACCAGCGCCAAAGGCGCAAAAAAGGCTCGTCCAGCGAGGAAGCGGTTGACCACAAGGTTTCGCCCAAGACAAAATTGGCCATAATCGTTACGGTTCTATTAGCCTTGGCTTTATTGGGCTTTTTGGCTTTTTTTGCGGCGGCCGGGCCCATGGGTGAATACGTAAAAATCGGTTTTGGCCTGGCTTTTGGCTGGGGTGCCATTTTATTCCCGCTTTTATTGGTTGGACTCGCGATTTTAACCTGGCGGGGCATCAGCTACCAAGTAAATCGCATCCAAGTAGCCGGGTTTATTGTGGTATTTTTGGCTTTGCTGGCTATTTTGCACCATGCCCCAAATTTTCCCGATCCATTGGCGGTTATCAGCGAGAACGCGGGAGGTGGCTACGCGGGCTATGGTCTGGCCCATCCGGCCATGGTGGTGGCGGGTTATTGGGGAGCTTGGGTGGTATTGCTTGGCATTTTAACCGTGGGTATTTTGCTTTCTTTGGGCACTATTATATTCAAGCCTAAAGACGAAGAAGCAGAAAGCGAGGGTGATGAGGAAAGCGAGGCCATTATTACGGAACATCAAAATCTATTTTCCCAGTTGCGCGAAAAGTTCAATACCTGGCGCTACCGCCGCGTATATTCCGGCGATGACCCGGTGGAATCGGATATTGAACTGGACGAAACAGCGGCCGGTGAGCCGGCCGTGGCCACAGAAATGTCTTCGGATATGGATTTGGGCGATGATAGTGACGAAGCCAAAATCGCGCCTATTGCCAAAATAAGGCGCGAGATAAAAGTGCCATTAGATTTATTGGAAGCCGGCAAAGACAAGCCCTCGGCTGATGACATTGATGCTACTAAAGATAAAATCGCCAAAACGCTTTCGAACTTCGGCATTGCCGTGGAAATGGGGGAGGTATTTGTCGGCCCGTCTATTACCCAGTACACCTTAAAGCCGGCCGAAGGCGTAAAGCTTTCGCGCATCACGGGCTTGAACCCGGATTTGTCTTTGGCTTTGGCGGCCCACCCCTTGCGCATCGAAGCCCCGATTCCGGGGAAATCTTTAGTGGGTGTGGAAGTGCCTAACACGGCCGTAGCCACGGTGAAGCTGAAAGATATTTTACAGTCCCAAGCTTTCCGCACGCGCCCATCAAACCTGTCTTTGGCTTTGGGCAAGGACGTGGCGGGTAAATCCAGGGTCATGGATTTGGCCAAGATGCCACACCTTTTGATTGCCGGTTCCACGTGGAGCGGTAAGTCCGTGGCTATTAATGCTTTAATTATTAGTTTGATCTACCAGAATTCGCCGGATGATTTGAAGTTCGTGCTGGTGGATCCGAAAAAAGTGGAATTGACTAACTACAATGACATGCCATATTTACTGACGCCGGTGATAACGGACGTCAAAAAAACCATTAATGCCCTGAAGTGGACAATTGGAGAAATGGAACGGCGCTATTCGCTTCTTTCCCAGCGGGGCAAGCGGAATATTGCCTCGTTCAATGAAGCTAATAAAAAAGAAGCTTTGCCTTATATTGTATTTATCATTGATGAATTGGCGGATTTAATGGCCGTGGCCGCCGGCGACGTGGAGGGCGCGATTGTCCGTTTGGCGCAGATGGCGCGGGCCGTGGGCATCCACCTGGTGCTGGCTACCCAGCGGCCGTCGGTGAATGTGATTACCGGCTTGATTAAAGCCAATATTCCCTCGCGTATTGCTTTTTCCGTGCCTTCGCAAATAGATTCGCGCACAATTTTAGATACCGCCGGGGCGGAAAAACTCCTCGGCCGCGGCGATATGTTATTGATTTCGCCGGACTTAGGCAAACCCCGCCGGTTGCAGGGCGCGTATTTGGATGACGCGGAAATTGAGCGCGTGATTAATTTTTTGCGCGAACAAGGCGCGGCGGAATACCAGTCGGATATTGTGGAGCACATTGCCACCGGCTCTTCGGGCCAAGGCTCGGGCGGGTCAAGCGGCGAAGATGATTTATATAATGACGCCAAAGAAGAAGTTATGCGCGCCGGCAAAGCTTCGGCTTCGCTGTTACAGCGCCGTTTGCGCATTGGCTATGCCCGCGCGGCGCGGCTGTTGGATATTTTAGAAAGCGAAGGTGTGATCGGCCCGGCTGATGGCGCGCGGCCAAGAGGCATACTTATTAATAATACATCTGATGGTTTTAGTGAAGATATCGAGGTTAGCGAGCCTGGTATTACTAATGAAAAGGAAACAATTGACAAGTGAGATAAATATTAAAATAACCTAACACCAATCATCAATAACCAGGAAAACACCAATAACCAAACGGCAGAGTTCATTGAATATTGAAGCTTGATTATTTCTTGGTTATTGATGATTGATTATTGGTGTTTAAAAGATTATTTAGCGCAGTTCAACATTTTCATCTATGGTAAGGTTTATATCAAAACCCATTATCACCTCCCAGACCATTGGCGAGCGGTTTGTTAAAACCCGTCAAGGCGGGGGCTGGACGCTCGGGCAGATTGCCCGCCAAATTGGGGTTAAAGAAAACTATTTGGCGGCTATTGAGGTGGGCCAGTATAATGAATTGCCCGGCGATATTTATGTGCTGGAATTCGTCAAAGCTTATGCCCGGTTTTTACGTTTGGAAGAGCGCGATGTGGTGCGCGAATATTTGGCCGAGCGGGCAGGGAATAGCGCGGTGGCGGAGAAAAAAAGACCAAAATTTAAAATTAATTTTAATTTAGATTGGCTGCGCCGGCATAATTTGGCTTTAGGCAAAACCGCTTTAGGCTTGGCCGCCATAGCGCTCGCTGGTTTTGGAGCCACGGCCGCGCGCAGCGCGTTTTTGCCGCCGCGGCTTGAAGTTTTCTCGCCAGCTCTCTATTATGAAGCAACCGGTTCGCTGGTGGTGCTCTCGGGGCAGACCGAGCCGGGGTCAAGCATATTTGTGAATAATAAGGCGGTTTTTACTGACGATCATGGTTCGTTTAACGAAACTATTAATGTGCCGCCAGGCGTGAATTTGTTTAAAATTGTGGCTAAAAACAAAAAAGGGCAAGAGAGAGCAGCTTATCGGACAGTTAAAACTAAATCAGCCATTGCGCGCGCCATTTACCCGGAGCGGCCACTGGAGGTGGCTGGCATAGTGGCGGGTGCTAATGTGAAAAAGGAGGCCAAATCAGGCAATAATTAACAGAAATTATATGGAAAACACAGCCAGCAAGGAAAAGAACGCTGTGATTGAGGAGGCAGTCCGGCAGATAAAAGATAAATTTGGTGAGGGGATAATTATGCGGTTCGGGGAGACAACGCATATGGATGTGGACGTGGTGTCAACCGGCTGCTTGTCGCTCGACATTGCTTTGGGTGTGGGCGGCGTGCCGCGCGGCCGGATCATG
>CAYILY010000012.1:0-15383 GCA_964364395.1 uncultured Gammaproteobacteria bacterium
GCCGGAGAAGGCGGTAATATTTCCGCCACGCCGATCGCCAAGAAAATGTTTGAATATTATTTTAATGAGAAGAAAAATAAACTAGATTAGTTGTTGCCTCGACGCCAGGGAGAGGCCCCTTATTTGTTATTACTTAGTTGTATAAGGGTTCCCTCCTTGGGGTCGGGAAAACAAACTGTGCATAGCATGACAGCCTTGAACTTGACTTTCTACCCCGGGGCGGTTATCATCTATACATTAAAATTAAAAAATGATATTCCTATGTCAGACCGGACGACTTATTTAACCGAAGATGGCTATAAAAAAATTAAAGAAGAATTAGACCACTTAAAAAAAATCCGGCGCCCGGAAATCGTTAATCGTATTAAAGAAGCCAAAGAGCTGGGCGACTTATCCGAGAATGCGGAATACGCCGATGCCCGCGAAGAGCAATCCTTCACCGAGGGCCGGATCATGGATATCGAAGAGACTTTAAAAAACGCCCAGGTGATTGCCGGCAAGGACGCCAACCCCGACCAAGTGGATATTGGGGACACCATAAAAGTTTCTAAAGACGGTGAAGAAGTTGTTTATACCATTGTTGGTTCTAACGAGGCTGATCCGTTGAATGGCAAAATTTCCAATGAGTCGCCCATGGGCGAGGCTTTCTTGGGCACCAAAAAAGGCGATGAGTGCACAGTCAAAACCCCCAAGGGCGAAGTGAAATATACAATCGTGGCGGTTAAAGTCTAAATTTGTTAATATTAGGGTTATATGGAAACAGAGAGGATAGAGTTAATCAATGAATATATCGAGCGGCTCCAGGGTGAGATTTGGGCCGCGGCGCAAGAAATGGGCGTGGAGTTGAGCGAAGATGAATTAGCAAGGGCGGCGCGGGGAACAACATTGGAAGAAGCTGATCCAATTTCGGCTCATTTAGGCATGCGCGCGGCAAATCTTTTAGGCCGAGCTAAAGACGCGCCAGAAACAACCCAAGAGCGCCGAATTGCCGGAGCGCAGAGTTCAGTGGTAAAAGCCGTTATGTATCTTCGCGCCAAACCGGATTTGGCGGCCGCGCATTTGCAGTACGCGCGCCAAGTTTGGAAAGGCGGCGAGTGCTTATGGCATGAGGCTGATGTCCCGCAAATGGAAATTCCGGCCGCGGCCAAGCCAGAAGCCGAGGAGGCAGAAGGCAGATTGCGGCCGGCCGCTTAATTTATAATAGCTAAAAAGAAAAGCCGCTCCGGAATCGCGAGCGGTTTTTTATGTGTTGTTTTGCAACGAAATTGCCTAAATCAAACTTTTTGGATATACTATTACCATCCTTATGACAAATAAAAATGAACCAATTGATGAGTTATCCACACGTCGCGAGCGGTTGGAATTAGTGAAAAATATGGGTTTAGAGGCCTATCCGGCTAAGTCCGAGCGGACCCACGCCATGGCGGAAGTTGCCGTGCAAGCTGAAAAATTGATAGCCATCGGGGAACAGGTCATTATCAACGGCCGGGTGCGGAGTTTGCGCGGCCATGGCGGATCCACCTTTGCCCACTTGGAAGATGGCAGCGGGACATTCCAGATTTATGCCAAAAAAGACGAGCTGGGCGAGAAAAAATATGATGACTTGATAGCCATTTTGGATGTGGGCGATTGGTTGCAGGCCCAAGGCGTGATTTTTAAAACTAAGCGCGGCGAGGCCACTCTATTAATCAAAGATTGGAAATTATTGGGTAAAACTTTGCGGCCTTTGCCGGAAAAGTGGCATGGCCTCCAGGATATTGAGGTCCGCTTTCGCAAGCGCTATCTGGATTTATTGATGAACAAAGACGTGCGCGAGCGGATGATTTTGCGGTCGCGGATTATTGACAGCATCCGCGCCACTATGAAGAAGCATGATTTTCTGGAAGTGGAAACTCCGACTCTCCAGCCCGTCTATGGCGGCGGTTTTGCCAAACCTTTCAAAACCCATCACAACGCCCTGGACGCGGATTTTTATCTGCGCATTTCGGATGAGATGTATTTAAAGCGCTTGCTGGTGGGCGGTATTGAGCGGGTTTATGAAATTACCAAAGTTTTCCGCAACGAAGGCATTGACCATGACCACAACCCGGAATTCACTATGTTTGAAGCCCAGGCCGCTTTTAAAGATTACACTTGGGGCATGGATTTATTTGAAGAAATTTTTGAGTCAGCCGCTTTAGCAGTTTTGGGTGCCACTAAAATCCAGCATGGCGAACATAATTTAGATGTCAAACGGCCCTGGAAAAGAATACGGGTAGTGGAAGCTGTCAAAACAGTTGCCGGTTTGGATGCCGCGGCCTGGAAAATAGTTAAGGACGCGAAAAAAGCCGTGGCCGATAAAATGAAAAATCATCCAAAAGTTAAACAACTGGATGAACTCAATACCGTGGGTGAAATAATCGCTTTTGCTTTTGAAGAACTAGTGGAAGAAAAACTCATCGCGCCGACTTTAATTTATGATTATCCGGTGGAAGTTTCGCCGCTGGCCAAAAAGGGGAGCGACCCGCGCTTTACGGAGCGGTTTGAGGGTTTTGCTTTGGGTAGTGAAATTGGGAATAACTATTCGGAGTTGAACGATCCGATTGATTTGGCGCAAAGATTTATCGCGGAAAAGGAAAAATCCGAGGCTGGCTTTGCTGAAGCGCACCAGACAGACTTGGATTATTTGGAGGCCATAGAGCATGGCATGCCCCCGGCCTGCGGCTTTGGCATCGGCGTGGACCGGATGATTATGCTTTTAACCGGTGCCGAGAATATCAAGGAAGTAATTTTATTTCCGACTCTTCGTCCTAAGACATAATATATGTTAGACATAAATTTTATAAGAGAAAACCCCGATAAGGTAAAAGCCAATAACAAGATCCGCAAATGCCAAGTGGATGTGGCGGAAATTTTAAAATTAGATGAGAAGCGCCGCGATTTAATTTCGCAAATTGATGTTAAGCGCGCGGAACTGAACCAAAAAAGCAAGTCTAAACCTGGCCCGGATGAAATCATCAAGCTTAAAGCTTTGGGCGAAGATATTAAGGCTATTGAAGCCAAACTAAAACCAGTGGAAGATGAATTGCATGGTTTGCTTATCCAATTACCCAACTTGACCCACGAAAGCGTACCCGAGGGTAAAGACGAAAGTGGCAATGTAGTTATTAGAACATGGGGCGACAAGCTGAAATCCGCCTTTGGCGGAAAGCCCAAAGAGCATTGGGAACTAGGCGAAGCCTTGGATTTAATCGATGCCGAACGTGGCGCTAAAGTATCGGGTGCGCGTTTCTGGTATTTAAAAGGCGATTTAGTGATGCTGGAATTTGCCTTAATCCAATACGCCGCGCAATTTATGCAGGCCAAAGGTTTTACCCCCATGTTGCCGCCCATGCTGGTGCGCGAGCGGGCCATGTATGGCACCGGCTTTTTCCCGGCGGATAAAAATGAAATCTATAAGGTCAACGAGAACGAAGATGAACTTTATTTAATTGGCACGTCCGAAGTGCCACTGGCTTCTTATCACGCGGACGAAACTATTAACGTCGGTGAAAAGCCGCTTAAATATTTTGGTTATTCTTCCTGTTTTCGGCGCGAGGCGGGCGCCGCGGGCAAAGATATGAAAGGCATTTTGCGCGGGCATCAGTTTGATAAAATCGAAATGTTTGTGTTTGCGAGCGAAGATGCTAGCTGGAAAATGCACGAAGAAATACTGGCCATCTCGGAAGAGTTTTGGCAGTCGCTCGGCATTCCGTACCAAGTGTTAAATATGTGCACTGGCGACATTGGCGCCCCCAATGCTAAAAAATATGATATCGAAGGCTGGCTCCCGGGCCAAGGCCAATACCGCGAAGTGGCCTCCTGCAGTCATGACACGGATTTTCAGGCGCGGCGGCTGGGCATTAAATACGTGGACAAAGACGGTTCACGTAAATTTGTCCATACTTTAAATAACACAGTGTGCGCTTTGGGGCGGTGCCTGGTGATGATTATGGAAAATTATCAGCAGGCGGATGGGACGATTTTAATTCCAAAAGTACTAGCACCATTGTTTGGCAAAGAGAAGATTGGTTAAATCCATATAGAAACACCAATAACCAATCATCAATCACCAGGAAAACTTCAATAACCAAAACCTGTTTATGTCATTCCGGGCTTGACCCGGGATCCAGACGCATTAACTAAAGAACTGGATTCCCGCCTTCGCGGGAATGACAATAAGAAGTTCCTTTGGAATTTGGTTATTTTCTGGTTATTGATTATTGGTGTTTGGTTATTTAAAAATATGTCCCACACTTGGCTCGAAATCTCAAAGTCCGCGCTACAACACAATATTCAATCAATTTGCGGTTTGATTGGCGAGGAGCGGAAATTATTCGTGGTGGTAAAAGCCAATGCTTATGGCCATGGTTTGAACGAAGTGGCCAGCGTGATTGAGGATAAGGTGGACTATTTTGCCGTGGCCACACTGGAGGAAGCACAAAACTTGCGCAAGGCCGGCCGGACGCGGCCGATTCTGGTATTAGCCTATTTTCCGTTTGAGGCGGAAGCCGTAAACTGGGCCGTGCAAGAACGTGTCGAAGCCACTGTCCATAGCTTGGATCATGCGCGCAAACTGGCGCAACTGGTTAAAGACGGTGAATTGCGCGTGCATGTGAAAATCGACACTGGCTTGGGCCGGTTGGGTATTAGCGTGAACGAAGCCGTGGCCACGGTGCGCGAAATAAATAAATTAGCGCGTTTGCATATTAAAGGCGTGTTCAGCCATTTAGCGGATCCGTTTGGTAATATTGCCTACACTAATGAACAATTGCAAAATTTTAGGGATATTAAAAAACAACTGGTAAAAAGTGGGCTCGATAGCCAGCTCTACCATATTGCCAAGACCACGGCTATTTTGAGCCAGCCCGAGTCATTACATAATGCCGTGCGCTTGGGCGTGGGTTTATATGGCATTTGGCCGGCCAAGGAATTAAAGGCTTGGATGAAAAAAGAAAAACCGGATTTCAGTTTGAAACCGGCACTGACCTGGAAAGCCAAAATTTTACAAATTAAAGATTATCCGGCAGATAGCTATGTGGGTTATGGTTGTACCTATAAAACCCGGTGTCCATCCCGCTTGGCTATTGTGCCGGTGGGGTATTATGAGGGTTATGATAGGGGATTATCCAATCAAGGCGTGGTATTAATCCGCGGACAACGTTGCCCGGTGCGCGGGTTGGTGTGCATGAATATGATTATTGTGGATGTGACGGAAGTGGAGCACGTGAGCGAACATGATGAAGTAGTATTAATCGGCCAACAGGGCGATGAAGAAATCACGGCGCGCGAATTGGCCGAAATGTGCCATACGATTAATTATGAAATTGTGACCAGAATTAATCCGTTGATTGAGAGAAAGTTGGTAAATTAATGTTGCCTCGACGCCAGGGAGAGGCCCCTTGTCTGATGTTGTCTCATTGTTTAAGGGTTCCCTCCTTTGGGTCGGGAAAACAGACAGACCTAATAAGTGTCATCCCCGCGAAAGCGGGGATCCAGATGTTTCAAAAATATGCTTGGATTATTTGAAAAATACAATTTCATTTATAATATTGGACGAACTGTTTTAGTATTATTTGTAATTTTTGTAGCTTTTGGCGTTGCACAGTTGGCAATAAAATTTTTTATTGGTGAACGCGTGGAAAAAAGTTATAAATTTATTTTAGCCGTGATTATTTTTATAGTATCTTTTTTGGGAGTTGTATTTTTGTTTGTTGGCACACCAAAAGAATTCGAGAGTTTTTATAATTGGTTGCGTTAAAATTTATGACTAATAAAAAAATCCGTGTAGCAGTCTTATTTGGCGGCCGATCGGGGGAACATGAGGTGTCCTTGGTTTCGGCCAGCGCGGTGATTGATAATTTGGACAAGGAAAAATATGAAGTAATCCCGATTGGTATCACCAAAGAGGGCCGGTGGATTGCCGGGCCGGAGTCGATGAAGTTATTGAAGTCTGGCGAGGTGCCAAAAGAAAGCAATGTAGAGATTTTGGCAGAGCCTTCACAAGTACCACCCCCTAACCCCCTCCTTAGTAAAGGAGGGGGAACTGGAAACGAAATAGAAAGCGCCTCCCCGCCTGTACCCAGGAGGGGATTGAGGGGTGGTCTGGATGTTGATGTCATCTTCCCTGTCCTCCACGGCCCGTATGGCGAAGATGGCACGGTGCAGGGCTTTTTGGAGCTCACGGGCTTGCCTTATGTCGGTTGTGGGGTGCTGGCTTCGGCGGTGGCTATGGATAAGGTGATGCAAAAAAAGGTGTTTGCGGCCGAGGGCTTGAGCCAAGTGCCTTATGTGTGGTTTTGGCGGAGCGAGTGGGGCCAGAATCAGGAAAAATATATTTTAGAAATTGAAAAACTGGGATATCCAGTTTTTGTCAAACCCGCCAATTTGGGTTCCAGCGTGGGCATTAACAAAGCGCATAACAGAGAAGAGCTGTTAACTTTTATTGCCGAAGCTAGCGCTTATGACCGCAAGGTGTTGGTCGAGAAGGGTGTAGAGAACGCGCGCGAGATTGAATGTTCGGTTTTAGGCAACCAAGAAGTTAAAGCTTCGCTTCCGGGCGAGATTATTCCTTCCAACGAATTTTATGATTATGATGCCAAATACGTGGACGGCAAATCAGCTGCCAAAATTCCGGCGGATTTAACGCCGGACATGGTAAAAACCGTGCAAGAGACGGCTATTCGCGCTTTTCGCGCGCTTTCAGGCGAGGGTTTGGCGCGGGTTGATTTCTTTTTAACGGAGGATAATAAGCTTTATGTGAACGAAGCGAATACCATGCCGGGTTTTACGTCGATTAGCATGTATCCCAAACTGTGGGAGGCCACGGGCCTAGGGTATAGCGCCCTACTCGATGAATTAATTAATTTGGCTTTAGCCCGTTCCCAGGAAAAACAAAGTTTGAAGATTTCCTATGAACCCAAAGCCGCTTGGTATGCTGTTTAAACGCCGCCGACAATTTAAGCCAGCTTGGCGGGCGCGCCACCCATTGCCAACGGCTCGTTCTAGCCGGCCGGTTATTAACCGGGCGGGCCGGGGCGAGGCGGTTAGCTTGGGCAGCCCGAGGAAGCTGTTTTTAATTATATTTTTTGGCGGGTGTTTAATTTGGTTTGTTTATTTTTTTATTTATTCCCCGCAGTTCACGGTGCGCACGGTTAATATCAATGGCCTGGAAACTATTCCCCGGGCAGAAATAGACAGCATCGTCTCCGGCTACTTAAATTCCCGGCGCGGCTATATTTTGCCGAATCGGAATATATTGTCTTTTTCCAAGCAAGGCCTGGAAAAAGTTATTAGCCAAAAATATATTTTAGACAGCATCGCTATCGACCGCTCGTTACCCTGGACTTTAAATATAGATGTTAAAGAAAAGCACGCGCGCCTGGTATTGCGCACCGTGGCCAAGGTAGAAATAGCGCAATCAGCCGAAGCGGCCCCCAATGCCCCGAGCATTGCCGGCGACACAGCCGACAGCACTAAAGCCGCGGCCGAGGAGGAAAAACCAGCACCGGCGTTTACCTTGATGACTAGTTATTATTATTTGGATGTAAATGGCATTGTGGTTTCGGAAAAAGAAAAAATTGACGAGGCGGAATTGCAAAATTTGCCGGTGGTGGAGATAACTACCGACAGCCAAACCCGCGTCAAACCCGGCGATGTGGTGCTCTCGGGCGATTTGGTAGGGTATATGTTCTCGGTTTACGATGCAATGGCGCGCTCTAACGCTAATATAAAAATCACTAACTTAATTTACAACCCGGCCGCGAGCGATGAAATTAAATTTTTGACCACCGAAGGCTGGCAAGGCTTCTTGAGCCGCAAGTTGTCGCTTGATACCCAGCTGCGCAAGCTCGAATTAGCCCTCTCGGAGAAGATTAAGGACAAAAGGGGACAGGGTTTGCTTTACGTGGATTTACGGCTTAAGGACCGCGTCTATTTTAAATAGCCATGTACTCTGGTACCCCCTGAATTCAATTAGAGGGTTTTACGAAGCCACATATAAAACCATTTAGGATAAACAGCGGGATAAATTTTAAACCCAAAAAAATTTAATTATCAAAGAGGGCAGTATGATAAATTATCAAGGTCTAATCATATAAATACTTAACCAATATCTATATATTTTTAATTCCATAGTGTCGTATAAGATATATTGTCAGACACATCAACAAGTTTTTTCCGGGCCTTCCCTATTGTTTTTTGAGGGGAATAAAAAAACGCCAGCAGGGTTGATTAGTTCTCTTCCCTGTCGGCGTTGCTCGTTTCTTTCGGGTTTGACTCCCTGTTTGGAGTTTAACCCTGGTTATACGTTTCTTCGAACTTCCGGATGGCTCCGGAAATTATATCGGCCAAGTTACTGGCTGACTGGCGGAATAAGCCAATGAAATCGTCTAGGCTCCAGCCCATAGCCTTAAACACATTGGCCATTGTACCGCCCACCACCACGGCGGCACCCACGACCATGGCCAGCAAAACCAGTGAGCCTATACCTGCCACCGCCAGCCCTATGGCCTGTAATCCCAACCAGGCAACAATCGCCGCTCCTACGGCTACCATACCCGCTTCGGCCCAATCGGTCATCAAGTTAATTTGCTCGCCTCGGGCAATTTTCGCGGCTACGTCGCCTTTGATCTCCTCTTGGGCCAGCTTATCACCGGTGCGCGGGTCTTTAAGGCGGATGACGGGTTTGAAGTTTTCAAACCCGAGTTCCACTCGAGCTTCGCGGCCATCCGGTCGAGTTATGATCGGATCGTGGTTACTGTTAAACCGCAGTTTAAACATGATCGGCTGGTTTCCGTCTTGAGCTAAGGCAATGGTCAAAGTCTGACCGGGATTTTTTGCCGCGGCTGATATAAGGTCGTAGTGACTAAAAATTTCACTACTCATATCATTTTGGTTGCCGGCCAATGTAATGTCCGCTTTAGCCGATGAATTTACTGGGTTGTCCGAGCAGCTGACAATGGGCAACACCGCCAGTAAAGCGGATAGGACTATAGATACTGCTGGGCGAAATGTTTTCATTGCTTACCTCCTGGAGTATGAGTTGTGAATGTGCCCCGATTAATTTGCAACCTAAATAACACCTAAGTATAGTCCTTAGGCCAAAATCGTCAAGATAAAGGTTTAAAGATAGTCCAGTGGGTTTACGGGTATGCCGTTTAAGCGCACTTCCAAGTGCAAATGCGCGCCCGTGGTTAAGCGGCCGGCGCCGGGCGTGCCCGGTGTGGCGCCACTGCAGCCAATCACCTGCCCTTGAACCACATATTCGTCTTCTTTAACTAAGATACAGCTGATGTGGCCATAAACACTGGAAAGGCCATCGGCATGGATAACGGATATATAACTATAGCCCATACCCGCATCCAAAGCGCGCGAAACATAGCCCGAGCCAATGGCTTTAATGGCTGTGCCTTGCTTGGCGCGGATATCAATAGCCGGATGCTCAAAATAGCGGCGGAAAGGATAATCAGGATCATGAAACCCGGAGGTAACCGTGCGGCTTTCGACGGGCCAGATAAAACCTTGGCCCGAAAGTTCGGATAAGGTTTTATCGCCTTTGGCCGCCAAGCGCTCGCGCAGCTTTTTTTCTAAGGCGACAATGTCGCCATTAATTTTAGCCTGTTCGGAGCGGACTTCCTTGAGTAGAATTTGGAATTTAGCTTCATCGGCCTGGGTGGTTTCTAATAAAACGTTTTTAATGGTCGCCTTTTCGGCCAAGGTTTCCTTTTTTTCGTCCAGTTGCTCGCTTAGGGTTTCTAAAGATTTATGCTGTTCCTGCAAAGCTAGCTTGTCGGCTTCCATTTTCTCTTTAACAGCTTTGATTTTTTTCACCACCACGGCTAAATCGCCTTGCACGGTTTCGAGGTATTGCATCTGGTCGAAATATTCCGATAAGGCGTCATTGGCCAGAATAATCTCTAAATAGCTTTTCTCCCCTTTTTGGTAAAGAATGCGTACAAACTCGCCCAGGCGCTCTTGCTCGGTGTTCATTTCTTTCAGTTTGTCATCAATCCGTTTTTCGGCTTCCTTTATACCTAGGTTAACTTCGGTAATTTGGCGCTGTTTGATTTCCAGCTCGGTTTCGGTTTTTTCAATGTTATCGCCAATTTCTTCGAGCTGGTTTTTAATATTCAAAGCCTCATTGCGCTTGGCGCGGACTTTGTCTTCATAGGCTTTGACCTTGTTTTGTAAGGCTTCTATGGCGTCGCGCTGGGCTTTTAATTGGGCTTGTAACTCATCAGTGGCTTCGTCCGCGGCATAAACAAAAGGCATAGGCATTGCCCAGAGCATGCCTAGAATTAATAGAATAATCAATGTTTTAGTTTGTTTTTGTATCTGTTTTAACATCATGGTTTATTATTATAGCACAAAATAAAATAGCTGTCATTTCGACCCGCCGATTCGGCGGGGAGAAATCCCGTTGTTTTGACGCTATTTGTCTTTGTATCCATGGGATCCTCACGCCCGCCGAGGAGGCGGGCTCAGGATGACAGTTTTGTTGTAGCCTCTTTAATTCGCGAAATTGTTTTTTCTTTGCCTAGAATATCCATTACCGCAAAAACATCCGGTGAATTTTTGAGGCCAGTCACGGCCACGCGCAGCGGCCAGAGTAAATCCCCTTTTTTGACATTGTTCTGCTCGCAATAGTCTAAATAGGTTTGGCGCAGGTTAGCTTCACTCCAGTCAGTACCTCCAATTTTTTCCGCAATCTCAAGCGCGGTTTGCATTTGGGTTTGACTCTGGGTTTTATCAAGTCCTTTAGGAATAAGAATATCAGCTTCATATGACAAGTCGTCTGTGAATAAAAACGACGTGAGAGATTCAAAGTCAGACAGTTTTTCCATGCGCTCTTGGGCTAGTTTGGCGACTTTAATCCCCTCCTCTCCGAGGAGGGGTGCAGGGGTGGTGTGGGCGATATTAATTATTTCCAATAGTTTTTCGGCCGGCATCTTCTGGATATACTGCTGGTTCATCCAGTTTAATTTTTTAATATCAAAAATCGGGTTGGCTTTGTTCACCTTGGCTAAATCAAACGCCGCGATTAATTCTTCGCGGGTAAATATTTCTTGGTCGGTTTTGGGGTTCCAGCCCAAGAAAGCTAAATAATTAACCATGGCTTCTGGCAGATAGCCTTGGTCGCGGTAGTCTAATAAAGACACCGCGCCATGACGTTTGGAAAGTTTAGACTTATCCGGCCCTAAAATTATTGGCACATGGGCGAATTGCGGTTTGGGCCAGCCAAAATAATCATACAGCATTATATGTTTGGGTGTGGAGGGCAGCCATTCTTCGGCGCGGATGACATGAGAAATTTTCATTTCATAATCATCCACTACTGAAGCCAGATGATAAGTCGGAAAGCCGTCGGATTTGAGCAAAACTTGATCGTCAATAGTGCTGTTTTTAAAACTAATACTGCCTTTGATGATATCTTCAAAACTGGTTTCACCCTCTGACTTTACGCGCAGACGAATCACATGCGGTTCGTTATCAGATAATTTTTGTTGGGTTTCGTCCGCTGGCAGGTTTATGCAATGGCGATCATATTTGGGTGGCAATTTTTGGGCTTCTTGTTCGGCGCGGACTTGTTTTAACCGATCTTCGGTGCAGAAACAATAATAGGCATGGTTTTTTTCCACCAGCTCCAAAGCGTATTTTTTATAAATTTCCAACCGTCCAGATTGAAAAATCGGGCCTTCATCAAAATCCAAGCCCAGCCATTTCAGGCCTTCCAAGATATTTTCTAAACTGCCCGGCACGGTGCGAGCCTGGTCAGTATCTTCAATGCGCAAAATAAAATGGCCATTGTTGTGGCGGGCAAACAGCCAAGTAAAAAGCGCTGTTCTAATATTGCCGACATGCGGGGAGCCGGTGGGGCTTGGCGCAAATCTGACTCTTATTTGTTTATTATTAGGCATAAGTTATTTAATAACCAATTACCAATAATCAATCACCAAGAAAACTTCAATAACCAAAACCTGTTTATGTCATCCCGGGCTTGACCCGGGATCCAGACGGATTAATTAAAGAACTGGATTCCCGCTTTCGCGGGAATGACAATAAGAAGTTTTTTTGAATTTTGGTTATTTCTTGATTATTGGTGTTTGGTTATTGATTATTTTGCGGTATCCCTCCACCGCCATCTCGGTCATCGCCCGCCGCATAGGGTGGACAATAGACACGGCTTTATCAATATCAACCCATTGATAGCTTTTTATCTCTTTTTCGTCTATGGCAATTTTGTCAGAATTAGCATCAAAACGCAAGTAAAAAATGGTTTGGCTTTGGCCTTTATAGCCGCCGCGCAATTGGTGCCAGGCCGGCCAGTCATAAGTGTGTTTTTGTGAATGCTTGCCTACTATTTTTAAATTTGTGGCGCCGACTTCTTCGCGCATTTCACGCAGGACAGCCTGCTCCTCGCTTTCGTCGTCATCCACCCCGCCTTGGGGCAGCTGCCAGTGCTCATTTTTTTCGTTGGCGCGTTCGACCAAAAGTACTTGATTGGTGTCATTAATAACGAATCCAGCTACATTATTACGATAAGTATTTTTCATGCGCAGCCTCCAAGTGATAGTTCGATAAATAAATTTAATAGTGGCGTTCCAGATGCGGGGCAAGCGCGTCGGTTCATTTAATAACCGCCAGAGCCACTCCAGCCCCAGTTGGCGCAGCATTCGCGGTGCGCGTTGTCTGGTTCCGGCGAGAAAGTCCAGGCTGCCGCCCACGGCCATGGCTAGTTTAACAGTAGTTAATTTGTAAAGATTATCACGAATCCATTTTTCTTGCTTGGGGCAGCCAAAGCCCACAAAAATTATTTTAGAGCCGCTAGCGTTGATTTTGTCAATTAAAGTTATGTCAGATGAATGCCATTCGCAGTTTTTTTTGATTACCTCTCCCCCGCTCTCGGCACCGGCTATGGTAAGGGCCGGAAACAAAGTCTTGAGTTTATTGCCAGCTTTTTTCGCTGTGTCATTATGGCCGCCCAGTAAAAATATAGGCGCGCCTTGTTCGGCCGCGATTTTACATATCTCCAGCATAAAATCCGCACCAGTAATGCGGTTATCCAGTTTTTCACCCAAAATCCTTGCTCCGATTTTTAAGCCAAAGCCATCCGGCAAAGACAAATCCGCATGGTCAAATATGGCGCGCAATTTCCCCCGGCTGGAGGCAGTTAAAACTATTTCCGGGTTGGGGGTGGTAATGTAGTGCTGGTCTGGTCCAGCCAAGTATTTTTGAACGCAATTTTGCGCTTCAATTAAGCTGATATCAGTGACATTTATTCCCAGAATAGTGAGTTTTTTCATAAACACAGTATAACATTATGGTTTGTTGATATCTAGCTTTACAAATTAGCGATTATTGTATATTATTGTTTTTATCAAAGCTGGTGCCGTTTCTCCTCACACTTGCCTCGTTTAGGCATCGGCTTAGGCACTCGCCCTGAGTGCCACCCTGTCATCTTGGGAGCCGCTACTCCCCTGAAGAGAGAGCTCTCGAGATGGCTCATCTTTCATCGTCCTTTTTAAAACCCACAAATAAGGAGGCTGCCTTTGAATGTCTTCTAGTGTCACTTCCTCACCTCAAAACTGTTGGACAGTACGCCAAAAAAAGGCGTGTGAGCTGGGGTGAAGATCAGGCAGAAAAGCGTAAAACCCGTTCACCTGCAGAAGGAGAACACTGCTATGCCGAACTTCGAGTCCACCCGGCGAAACAAAGGGTCCACCTTCCACACCTCCGAGCGCATCCTGAAGAAGGTCATCGCCGCCAAGAAGAAGGCCGGAGAGCTGCAGCGCGTCGAGCTGATCCTGTGATCTATCGCAGGGGTCGGACTGATCCCCGGCCACGGTAGGGCCTCCGCAAGAGGCAAGCCTTAGGCATCTGGGCTAGATACAAACGAACGATGCCACGCGACGAAGTTCTCCGGGAGGAGAAGAATCATAGGAGTTCAGGTAGAACACCAGAGCTCCGGCACTTTCCTGTTTGGGGGGTAGTCCACGAGCGGCTATCCGTCAACTTGCGTCCCCGGGCGCTTAACCTGGAGGTGTCCATGGACACAACTCCACCCGGTTGTTCATTACCATAAGACGTTCCACCACCAAACAGCGCGGGCATAGCCCGCTCTAACATCAGCGCGAGGGTACATGACTTCGACAAAGGAGTCCTCTGTACCTCGCGCTCCTTTTTTTTGCGAAAAAATTATGGTAGAATAAAAAAAGTTTATTAGTTGATTGGTTTATCAGTTTAATAGTTATTTAGATTAGCCACTCAACTATTAAACTGATAAACTATTAAACTTAGAATACGATGCAAAAGACTGTAACCATCATTTTACTTACTATTTTTTTGTTGTTGCCGTTAACTCAAGTTTACGCGTCTGAATTTAATCCCCACAACATCATCTCCGATTTTGAATTGGAAGAATATGATTCTTTGTCAGTTGATTCTATCCAGCGTTTTTTAGAAAGCAAAGGTTCTTATTTGGCCAAATACAAGCAAACAGTGAATGGGGCGGTTAAAACCGCGGCCCAGATTATTTTTGATGAAGCGCGAATTTACCAGATTAGCCCCAAGGTGATTTTGACCATGCTGCAAAAAGAGCAAAGTTTGGTGACTGACCCCTCGCCTAGCCAAGACCAGCTCGATTGGGCGACCGGTTTTGGTATATGCGACAGCTGTTCTAAGGGTGATTCTTCAGTCGCTACTTTCCGTGGATTTTATAACCAAGTGTCTTTGTTTGCCGAAAAAGTGCGGGTAAATTATTTGCGCGACTTGGCCAGCTTGGGCAAGACTTTCACAGGCTGGGGGCCGGGGTTAACCAAAACTACGCTCGATGGTTATGAGGTAACGCCGATGAATAAGGCGACTTCCGTGCTTTATACCTATAATCCTTTTCGCGGCGGCGATAGGATTGGGGCTAATTTTAATTTTTGGCGCATTTGGCAGAGGTACTTTACGCGCAGTTATCCGGACGGCACTTTGTTGCAGGTGGCGGGTGATGACGGTGTTTGGCTATTGCAAAACAATAAGCGCCGCGCCTTTGCCAATCGCGCGGCTTTGTATTCCCGCTATGACCCCAAGCGCATTATCCAAATCAGCCAGAACGAATTGGATAAATATGAAATTGGCGTGCCGATTAAGTTTGCCAACTATTCCCTGCTCCGCTCGCCTAAAGGCACGGTATTTTTGTTGGTTGATGACACTATCCGCGGCATAACTTCGCGAGAAGTTTTCCGCACCTTGGGCTTTAACCCCGAAGAAGTGATTGGCGTTAAAGACGCGGATTTGGCGGATTACAAAATTGGCGAGAACATCACCATAGCCTCCGCTTATCCGGCTGGCGGATTACTCCAGGATAAAAAGACCGG